>CAZLPC010000288.1:0-2053 GCA_964561305.1 uncultured Anaerolineae bacterium | reverse complement strand
TGCGCCCTTCCGGGTTGAGCCCGCGCGACACCAGATCCGTGCGGCCCTGTGCCGTATAGAGCTTGCCCAGCCACAAAAAAGCCATGGCTTTGTTTTCGCCAGTGCCTGTATTGGCCAGTGAAGTATAAAACTCGATAACGCGATTGTTTTGGCCCAATGTATCGGCCAGTGAGACCGCAATTAACAACCCATCCTGCGACCAGCTATTACCCGGATAGAGTGCCGCCAAATTATCAAATACAGCCAGCGCTTGTTCATATTGCGCCAATTCATAAGCATATAAATAGCCGGCCCGCCACAAACCTTCGGCGCTTTCGGCCACCGCAGGATATTCTTGCGACAATTGAGAATAACGATTGATCGCGCCTTGTGTATCGCCCGACCAATAGAGTGTGCGCCCTTGATCAAGCCATGCCGCACCAAACAATGCGCCATTTGGATACAAATCTAGAATTTGCTGAAAAACAGCATAGGCCGCTTGATATTGCCCACTGGCCCGATAGGCCTGCCCCAACAACAGCAAGGCTTGTGCGGGTGGCTGGGCCACACTGGCCCGATAGACTTCCAGTGCGCTAATAGCATCGGGATAATCGTCGTTGGCAAAACTGATGCGCCCACGCAACCAATTGTCTACAACATAGCCACCCTCTACCAGCACAAGCATCGCTTGATAGGCCCCAACAGTCTCTGGATAGAGCAAAATCATGGCTTGCAAGCGTGCATAGCCGCGCTCTGGTTGTCCGGCCGCAATCTCAGCAAGGCCAGCCAGATACTCGATATTAGCACGATAGGGGGCATTTTCGGCTACTGCTAAAATCGCGTCATATTGCTCTACAGCCAGCAAATATTGCCCTTCGCGCTCATAAGTAGCCGCAATGCGTTCGCGCAGTTGCAACAATGGCACTAATGAGCGTGTGGCATTGGTAGCTGCCACATAATTATCGCGGGCAACGTCGGGGCGGCCCAATTCTAAATAGCTGTCGCCAATGCGTTCATAGGCATAGCTGTCAATGACACCCGCCCGCAGTTGCAAATAGCGTTCAAAATCTGAAATTGCTGGCTGCCACTCTTGCAAACCCATATAGGCATCGCCTCGCAAGAAATGGGCTTGCGGAACCCGTGTATCATTGGAATAGTTTGTGATAAAGGTGCTAAAGGCGGTTGCGGCTTGCCCAAAAAATCCTTCTCGTAGGGCCGCCACCCCCAGCCCATAATAGGCTTCAGCTTGTTGAGTAGCCGTTACATCTGACCGATTTAACACATCTTGATAGACTTGCACTGCCAAATTGAAATTGCCATTAAATAAGGCTTGGTCGGCTAAGGCAATTGTGCCCGATGTCGGCAGTTGTGGTGTCGGTACAGGTGAAATAGTGGATGGAGCCGAGCCTGTGGCCACCATAAAAATTACACCATCGCTATTTGGAGTTGGCAGGCGAGCTTGGCCATCGGCAGGTGTAGCAGTTAAGACCAATGGCGACGGAGTAGAAGCTAAATTACAATTGACCAACAGAGGCAAGGCCAACAGCACAATTGCAATCCAAAACTGGGGTTGTTGTCGCATCGTTTTCATACCTAAATTATGACGGCAACCCATTAGTGGGTCAACCGCCGTCTACACGTTGTTTGTCAAACGTTCATCATTAACTAAGTTATGACGCTTCATCAGGAGTTTCCAGATGACCTTACCGACATCGCTAACTGTACAAGTGGGCGATACCGTATTATTGCTTGGCAAAGATCGCAAGCCATTTATCCGCACGGTTCGAGATGGGCGCGTGGCCCAAACACATCTCGGCGAAATTGTGTTTGATCATTTGATTTGCTTGCGCTATGGCGATAAATTTCGCACGGGCAAAGGCCACTCTATGTATGTATTACAACCCACACTCGAAGATGTCTTGGCACAATTTCAACGTGGCACACAAATCATCTATCCCAAAGACTTGGGCTATATTGTTTTGAAGCTGGGTTTACAACAAGGCATGACCGTTATTGAGGCAGTGGCCGGCAGCGGCGCACTAACAGCAGCTTTGGCGCTCATGGTGGGCGATAC
>CAZLPC010000287.1:0-4613 GCA_964561305.1 uncultured Anaerolineae bacterium | reverse complement strand
CCCCCCCTTGAAAGATGCGTTGATCAGGGGCTTGCTGACAACAGGCATACAAGTGGTTGATATTGGAGAGGTGTTGACCCCCACCGTCTATTTCGCGGCGGCTTCTCATCCAAATTCGGGCGGCATTATGATCACCGGCAGCCATTTAACCACCCAATATAACGGTATCAAAATGGCTTATGGCAAACTGGCTTTGGCCGATGAGCAAATTCTGGCTTTGTTGACCATGATCCAAACCGATGATTTTGACACTGGCGATGGCCGCCTAAGCAAAGACCATGAGATGATCCACACCCACATGCGTACCATTAAAGGCAAGGTAAAAATGGGGCCGCGCCGCTTGAAGGTCGTGGTGGATGCGGGTAATGGACTAAGCGGTACGTATGTACCCGCCATTATGGCCGAACTGGGGGTAGAAGTTGTGTGCCTCTATTGCGAATCTGACGGCACTTTTCCTAATCATCTGCCCAACCCAGAAGACCCCGAACTAACTAAAGACTTAGAAGCAAAAGTGATTGAAGTGGGGGCCGACTTAGGCATTGGCTTTGATGGCGATGCGGATCGGTGTGGGATTATTGACAATCATGGCCACCATGTATCAGCAGATCGTCTAATTGCCATTTTGGCCCGCGACTTGCTCACTCGTCACCCCGGCGCAACCATTGTCTATGATGTAAAAGCAAGCCAATTGCTAGACGACATCATCATTCAGTCTGGCGGCAAGCCCCTTATGTGGAAAAGTGGCCATAGCCTGATGAAAGCCAAAATTAACGAAGTGGGCGCATTGTTGGGTGGTGAGGTAAGCGGGCATATTTTTATCGGCGAAGATTATTTCGGCTTTGATGATGCGCCGTTGGTGGCCCTAAAGACGCTTGAAATTTTGTCGCACAGTGACCAGCCAATCAGTGAGATCATCGCCACCATGCCCTCTATGTTGACTACACCAGAGGTCATTTTAAGCGCCCCCGACGATATAAAGTTTGACATTATCAAGACCATCAAGGCCGAGCTAAAAAGCCAGTATACGGTGGTAGATGTAGACGGCGCACGGGTGCAGTTTGGTCAGGGCTGGGGCCTTGTGCGGGCCAGCAACACCCAACCCGCTATCACCCTACGCTTTGAAGCCCACACCCGTCCTCAAATGGTCGAGTATATGAACGTTTTTAACGACCGCCTAAAGGCCTATCCGCAAGTGGATCGTGAAAAGCTAGAAGCCCAAATCACCGCTTTTAGCTAAATCAAGCCCAAGCGCCTGCCGAATGCGGTTCGGCAGGCGCTTTCATAGACATGTTAATGAGAATCGGGCCAATGACAATTGCGCCAATTTGATAACCTTTGCTAAAGTAGCCATAAGATACATGTTCGACACCATATTTAGCAGGGGATTAATTTGCTCATGAATCCAGAACCCGTTATTTCGGAGTTAGCAAATGACGATGGACGTATTCGTCTGCGGGCGATTTATGTTGCTGGCATACATGCCGACCAAACCGCCATTCCGCAACTTGAAAAGATTGCCACAGAAGACACCTATCCTGAATTGATGATGGCAGCCCAAGCAGCCATCCAATATATTCATGGATCGGCAAAACTAGAGCGTGTTGCCGATGCGCGTTCCGACATCGCATGGACGCAACAGTTTTTACAGTTTTTAACGCAAAGCACCAACTTTAGCCCACATGATATTGAAGACTTAGCCCAAAGTGTCTCTCAGCAAGCCTCTGAGATCGTCAAAGCCGCCGAAATAGCTGAGCAACAACAAGCCGAGCGTGAGACAAAAGTCTTGGAAGCGGATGGCACGTATGAAATGCTTTGGAATTGTAGAACCTGCTTTACTAAAGGATTATTGGGTGTCTCTAATCGCTTTTGCCCCAACTGTGGCACGGCCCAAGACCCCGAATGGCGCTACTTCCCCGAACCCGGCCAATATAAAAAGCTGGTTAATCATGTTTTTGAAGGGGTAGATGTCACTTGTCCGGCCTGTGGTACACTCAATGGCGGAGCTTCTACCTTTTGCATTAATTGTGGAGCCAACTTAGAAACTGGCGAGAAAGCCCAAATTATCAGCGATGAAATCATTGGCACACCCCAAGATTTTGCCCAAGAACGTTGGGAGGCCGAGAAATTCGCTGCACAGTCTGAAAAAGCCGAACGCAAGAAAAGCGTTTTGGGGCGAAACAAAGGCAAGGTGCGCGTGGGCGGCATTGTAGGGGCTTTGTTGGCCGTGCTGGGCGGTGTCTATGGCGTTTTCTTTATGCGTGTTAGTGAAGAAGCTACCGTGGCCAGCCACAGTTGGGAAAGCGTCTATCAAGTCGAAGAGTATCGCACAGTGCGCGACGGCCAAGAATGTCCGGCTCCATCGGGGGCCCGCAATGTTAGCCGCGACACCCGCACCCGCCAAGTGCCCGACGGCCAAGACTGCCGCGAAGTTTGCAGCAACCGCAACGTTGATCAGGGTGATGGATCGTTCCGCGTGGAGCGAGTCTGTCGGCAAGACTGCACCACCCGTTATCGCAACGAGTCTTACCTATATTGCTCGTATGACATTGATCGTTGGGTCGAGCTAGATGAAGCGAAAGAAGCCACTTGGGCTATCGCCAAAGGCAACGACACATCGCCATTTTATCCCGATTTAAGCAACCGCAATGTCCCTAGATGTGAGAATGCGCCACGCCAACTGGGGCAATTTTGCTGGGAAAAACAAGAGCAGACCCTTATGCTCTCATTGCGGCGCAACAATGGTGAGACAGCTAGTTGTGAATTTGATAACCTTAACGAGTGGCGATCATGGGCAGTGGGCGATATAGTACGGGTAAATTTCACCGTCTTCAGCCGCACACGTAACCGGGCGCTGTGTGATGAGATGGAACGAATCGAATAAGGGCGGTCTTATCGCCACGGTTGAAGGATTACCCGATGCAAATTTTTCTAAGCTACGCCGAACAAGATGTGAGCTTTGCATCTGAGTTGACAACCACCTTAAAGCAACATGGTGCTAAGGTATGGTTCGATCAAAACGATGCACCACAAAACGATCAATCTGCGTGGGAAAGCACCGTCCGCAGGGCTTTGCATGACTCTGATGTGCTGATTACGATATTAAGTTTTGCTGCCCTGCAACAAGAATATGTAGTGCAAGACTGGCAACAATTTATTACCGATGGGCGGCCTGTTGTAGCGGTGGTCATAGAAGATGTTGAAGTACCAGAAACCTTACGCCGACGCGGAACAGTGCTAGACTTTTTTCATCATCAACACGACAACAGCAACCTACACCGCCTACAAATGGTGTTGTTGGATATTGATGCGCGGTTGGCCACCAACAAATGGCGCTTGCCACCCAGCGAAGATTAGTTATGGCATTATTGACGTTGAAACGAACAGGGCTATACTTGGCATGGTTTATATTCAGTTACACTAATGTACATTGATGTTATGGCAACCATACCGACAAAACTTAAGCCACCAATCAGTATAGTACAACACGCTTTGAAGCCTGCCGCCACCCTACCGTTATGGTGGCGGCTGACGCGCCGCCGCTTTTGGATAGCAACTATCCTTTGGGCACTCCAAGCCCTCTATTTTCCAATTAATCGGTTGGCCAAAGGAGATCGCAATCTTTCGATTGCCGCCATTGATGGACGCATGCCCCGTCTCAGTATTTTCGTCGCGCCCTATGCTTTTGGGTTTTGGTACTTGGGCAGTGTTAACCATGTTGCGGCAGCCTTACTCTCTAAGAAATATTGGCAAGAACACTGTATCGCGCTTTTCACAATTACCCTAACGGGCTTTATGTTCTGGCTGTTTTTTCCAGCCCGGGTCGTCAAGCGTTCATTCCAGCCACGTCCCAAGCATCTCTTCGATCAAGTCTTGAAAACAATTCATGCCAGCGACAAAGGCTATGGCCAGCACAACTCATTCCCCAGCAGCCATGTTTATTATGTTAATGTGGGCTTGCACTATCTGAAAAAAGAGTATCCGCAGTATGGTTGGTTTTTTGACGGGTCGGTGGCCGTTAATGCCATGAGTACGTTGTTTACCCATCAGCACTATGTTGCCGATGTGGTGGCCGGCTTTGGGCTGTCTTATGCAGTTACACGCTTGACGGATACGATGATAGCACCGAAAATTCGCGCATATCTCGACCACTTAACTGATTAATTGGAATACACAACAACCGTATGGAAAACACAGATACTAAAGCCTACAAATACTATGACTTTGTGATGGCTGCCTTTGTCACGGTCTTGCTATTGAGTAATCTTCTCAGCAGTGCCAAAATCATTGACACAGGTGCATCGCTTAACTTTGGCTCCGCGGGGATACTTGCTCTGTTGTTCGATGCTGGCACGCTGGTCTTTCCAATTGCCTATATTTTTGGCGATGTACTAACCGAAGTGTATGGCTTTAGACGGGCCCGGCGTGTTATTTGGGCTGGTTTTGGCGCTTCGGCCCTGATGGCTTTCATGATTTGGCTAGTGGGTATTTTACCCGGCGAGTCTGAGTGGCAAGGCTATGCTGGCCAATCGGCTTATGACAACATTTTGGGCGGCATTAGTGGGCTGGTGGTAGCCAGCTTAAGTGCCTATCTGGTTGGCGAATTTCTCAATAGT
>CAZLPC010000286.1:0-4614 GCA_964561305.1 uncultured Anaerolineae bacterium | reverse complement strand
GCAATGCGTCCACTTTGGCGCGCTCCGCGATGCCGACGCATTACCCAGTGATAAGGGTTATTATCACGAGTAATTCTCGGCAAAAATCAGGCGACCTTACCCCGCCATATAAATTCTTGCCAAGCCTTTAAGGGATTCTTTAAGGGCTTGTGTCAGCAAAATTCACATTCCTTTTAAATTGCTATATAAAAAGTTTTGGTCACTTTTTTCTGAACAATTAGAAATTGGGAACGCTCCCAAGAAAATTATTGACAGCCTTCTTTTTTTAGATTAGTATACTGTTAAATTTGGGAACGCTCCCAATTTAATGAAGGTGTTTTATGAACCGCGAAAATAATAACAATTTAAATTTGGAAGACATTGCTCGCTTAAGTGGTGTTTCACGCTCTACCGTCTCACGGGTTATCAACGATCACCCTAATGTAAGTAATCGTACCCGTGATCGGGTGATGCAAATTATTGAGCAATATAATTTTCAACCCAATGCAGTAGCGCGTGCCCTTGTAACTCAGAAATCGCGGGTAATTGGAATTATTGTCCCCCACATTATTACAGAGGTTTTCACCGATCCATTTTTTGCGATGCTCATTCAAGGCATTACCCTCAAAGCCAATCAACTTGATTATGGCGTAACGCTTGGACTCACGTCTCAAGCTGATAACACCAATACCATTAATCGCATCATCAATGATCCGCTTTTAGATGGCTTCATTATTGCCGAGGCCTCGGTTAGCAGCGAGTTCTTAGAGCAACTACATCGAGAGCATAAACGTTACATCCTTATCGGTCGCCCCCCTGTCACTGATTTACCTATTCACTATGTAGATGTTGAAAACATAGAGGGTGGCTATATGATGACACAGCATTTGCTGGCATGTGGGTATCGGCGCATTGCCTTTATGCCCGGTCGGCTTACGCTAACCTCATCTATTGATCGACAAATTGGTTATGAACGTGCTATGGCTGAGGCAGGGCTTGAACCCCTCATCTCATCAGCAGGCAATTTCACAAAAGAAGGTGGATATTTTGCCGCCCAAAAACTATTGCCAACCCGTCCAGAAGCCATATTTTGCGCCAGCGATATGATGGCCGCTGGTGCAGCCCAAGCCATTAAAGAAGCAAATTTAGTTGTGCCCCAAGATATTGCATTGGCCGGCTTTGATGATGCTGCCGTTGCAATAACACTAGAACCCACCTTAACTACCATTCGGCAAGATGTAGTGGTTTCCGGTGAAGTTGCTGCTGAGGTTCTTATCTATCAAATTGTTGAAAATCTTCCCGACACCATGGTTCAACGTATCTTACCTGTGTCGTTAGTCGTTCGAGAATCTACTTAAAACTTCAATGAAAGGAGCAAAATCCTATACGCGGAAGCAATAGAAACAAATCTACTGGTAAAGAAAACAAACTTTAAGGAGCAAAGAATTACCATGTTAAAGAAAACCAAAATTGTTCTGATTGCAATGACGATGATTGCAGCGATGCTGTTGCTATTGTCGCCAACAAATACATCACAAACTCAAGTTGTCGAGGCTCAAGAGCCTGTAGTGGTGACATGGTTTGTAGGCTTAGGTGCAGGTGGTGATCCCCCACAAATCGAGGCCCAAAATAAAGTCGTAGCTGATTTTAATGCCGCGCATGATAATATTGAACTTCAGATCATCATTGCTGAAAATAATGTTGCCTATGACACCCTCAATACACTACTCAACTCGCCCAACCCACCCGACATCGTTGGCCCAGTTGGAATTCGTGGTTCAAACTCGTTTGATGGTAACTTTGCTGACCTAGAGCCACTCGCTGAAGCAGCTGGTTATGATCTTGAGCAATTCCCCGAAGCATTAGTAGACTTTTACCGGGTTGAAGGTCAAGGCTTGATTGGTTTGCCCTTCGGTCAATTCCCCAGTATGCTGTACTTTAACCGCGATCTATTTGATGCAGCTGGCTTGCCCTATCCTCCTCAAGAGTATGGTGCACCTTATGCAGACGGTGACGCATGGGACTTTGATAAACTGCGCGAAGTGTCTATGCAATTAACATTGGATGCCGATGGTAACAACGCTTTGTCACCAGACTTTGATTCTGAGAATATTGTGCAGTTTGGTTTCGTAAACCAATATACCGACTTCCGTGGGGCCGCCACCTCTTTTGGAGCCAACAGCTTTGTGGAAGATGGCAGCACTGCCGTGATGCCAGACGCATGGGCCGATTATGTGTATTGGTTGTATGACGGTATATGGACAGATCACTTTATCCCCAACTCCAGCTACGAATCCAGCGACCTACTCGCCAATGGCAATCCATTCGCCTCTGGTAATGTCGCAATAGGTATGTCCCACTTGTGGTACACCTGCTGCTTGGGCGAAGTTGCCAACTGGGACTTAGCCGTACATCCTGCCTATGATGGTGAAGTTACCGCCAAACTCCATGCTGACACCTTCCGTATTTTAAGTGCCAGCAACAACCCCGAAGCTGCTTTTGAAGTGCTGACCTACTTGTTAGGCCCAGCATCGGACGAATTGTTGGCCGTGTATGGTGGTCTGCCTTGGGATACCGAGAAACAAGATGAATTCTTTGCAACACTTGATGAGCGTTTCCCGCAAGGCGTAAACTGGCAAGTTGCGGTTGATAGCCTTGACTATCCAGATAACCCCAGCCATGAGTCGAATATGCCCGACTTCCAACGTGCAGACAACCGCGTTGGTGCTTTCCTCTCACGCTTGAACAGCACTCCAGACCTCGATTTAGAGGCCGAGATTGCCACCTTCGTTAGCGATCTGCAAGCGATCTTCGACGAAGTTCAATAAGATTCCACTCCACTTTGAGAGAACAGGTGGATGCTCTTAGGAGTATCCACCTACTTCTGTCGTTATCTTTAAGGGAAAGTGTCAGACTCATGACTGAAATTGCAAATATTCCGGCGACAATAACACGCGAAACCAGTGAACCTGTCGAACAACATGTATCGTTGCAACGGCAACGTATCGTGTGGGGGTGGATCTTTATTGCCCCATGGATTATCGGATTTTTAGCCTTCATTTTGATCCCAATGTTTGCATCATTGGCGTTCACATTCACGAACTTTAGGCTAAATCATCCTGATGATATCAAGTTTATCGGGCTAGGAAATTACGAGCGACTTTTACGTGATCCAGATGTCCGTACTTCTTTAAGAACAACACTAATATTTATGCTCGTCGCCCTTCCCGTGTCTATGGTGCTTCCAATTGCTCTGGCTATGCTGCTTAATGCAAAGAGCTTAATGGGCAAAGCCATTTTTCGGACACTCTTTTACATGCCATTTATTGTGCCCACCGTTTCCGCAGTTGGTATCTGGGACGGCTATTTAAATTCACAATCGGGTTGGCTCAATCGGCTACTACGAGAATTCGGTCTATATGCTCCCGATTGGCTAAATAGCACCACATGGATTTATCCTGCATTACTTTTGATTGGTATTTGGGGTACCGGCAACGCCATGCTCATTACACTCGCTGGCTTGCAAGGTGTTCCTACCGAATTATACGAAGCAGCGCGGGTTGACGGGGCAGGGTGGTGGTCCCAACTTCGCAATATAACCTTGCCAATGATTTCGCCAGTCATTTTCTATAACCTTATTTTGACGACCATTGGCTTGTTCCGCTACTTTGATATTCCCTATATGCTTAAAAGTGGAACGGGTGATCCGGCCAATTCGACCCTCTTTTTCAATATCTATCTCTATCAAAACGCCTTTACATTCCAAGAAATGGGCTATGGAGCCACATTGGCGTGGTTGCTTTTCTTAATTGCAATGATAGTCACCATTGTCTTGTTCTTAACTGCACGCCGCTGGGTTTACTATGCAGGAGGAGAAAGCCGCTAATGTTAAAGATTATGCAGCAAGACAGCAGCTTTCGGCTTAATTATTTAGATCGCAACATTCGTAAGCTCACTATCAGTGGCATATTCTCGCTATTTGTAGGCATCGTGTTATTGGCTTATCTATTGCCGTTTAGCTATATGGTGACAACATCACTCAAAAGTAGCCGACAAATTACACGTAATATGATTTTGCCACTTACCCAAGTTACCTATACCTACGAAGGCGTGGCTATGCCCGGTTATCGGGTACGGTCAGGAGATTCGTTGCCAATTTTGATTGTGCCAACTGAAGATGGCAACCGCGAGCTGGCTTTGATAATGGTATCAAACGGAGAAGAGCCCAATATTTTCCTCGATCCCATCTCACGAAATATTGTCGAGTGGGAAGGTGATACCAGCGCCCTACCCCAAGCGGATCAAATTGTTCTATTCCGTTACCGAGAAGACAATGTACCCGAGCTAGGCCTCGTCAAAAGCCGCGATTATCCCACCTACTACATAGAGACAGAAGCTGGCCCAGAGGTTTGGGCACTGATACGTAGTTCTGAGCATATTTTTGTTGATGTTGAAAACCCGACTACAGGTGTTGTACGTTGGAATGGCGATTTAAGTACCCTAGAAACTGTTCCCGCCATCACCACATACAAATATAACGGGGCATCCGATGCCGAGTTAGGGCTGACACAACTGGCAAATTATAACGTGTATGAAGCACCTGAAGGCGGACATTGGGCGCTGGTGCGTGTGGCC
>CAZLPC010000285.1:0-4623 GCA_964561305.1 uncultured Anaerolineae bacterium | reverse complement strand
ACGCTCCATAAAACGTTCGCCTTTTGAATTAATGAGCACACCACCCTCGCCACGGACACCTTCGGTAATTAACACACCCAGCGGATAGAGGCCAGTGGGGTGAAATTGATAAAATTCCATGTCTTCTAACGGAATGCCTTTGCGCCATGTAATGGCTGTTCCGTCACCAGTTAGGCTATGGGCGTTGCTGGTTGTCCACCACAACCGACCCCATCCGCCGGTGGCAATGGTGATGGCTTTGGCATGAAAAATGTGCAAGTCGCCTGTGTCAATGTTCACGGCCACCACGCCAACAGCCGTCTTGCCATTCATGATCAAGTCAACAACTTGATACTCATCAAAAAACTTGACATCTTCTTTGATGCAGTTTTGATAGAGAGTTTGCAGAATCATGTGGCCAGTGCGGTCGGCAGAGTGACAGGCGCGGCGCACGGGCTTTTTGGTCTCGTTATTGGTGTGGCCGCCAAAACGTCTTTGCGAGATGGGGCCGTCTTCGTTGCGGCCGAAGGGCAGGCCCATCCACTCTAGCTCGATAACGGCTTCAATTGCTTCTTGGGCCAACACTTTTGCTGCATTTTGATCGCTTAGATAGTCGCCGCCCTTCACCGTATCAAAGGCGTGCCAGTCCCAACGATCTTCTTCTAAATTACCCAATGCCGCACCAATACCGCCTTGGGCTGTACCAGTGTGGCTGCGGGTAGGATAGAGCTTGCTAATAACGGCAGTACGGACGTGTCGGCTGGCGTATAGCGCGGCCATAAGCCCTGCGCCGCCGCCGCCCACCACGAGCGCGTCAAATTGATGATGATGTACTTGCATAGCCATTGTTGCTATACTCCTGCACAGTAATTTTACGATAAACTAACGCTACAACTAACCACCAAAGGGGCTTACAGTATTTTGCACATTAGAAGGTGTGGTGTTGTTGAGATCAGTGGCGATGCGATAGGCTGTTTCGTCTACGCCTGCAATAAGGGCTGCCATACCTAAAATGATAAGGGCCGCCCCGCCATACACAATTGCCCAGTTAAAGGCGCGGTTGACGATTTTATTATGGGTGTAATCGTTGACGACATAGCGCAAGCCATTAAAGCCATGCACCACCACCAATGCCAACAACAGACCGTCATAGATGCGCCACACAGCCACACCCGCTACCAGATGATCCCAACGGCGGCCCACAAATTCCACGGCCCGTCCGCTTTCATTAGTGGCTGTTGTGCCCACCACATCAGTACCAGCCACGTTAATATCAAATACACTGCCAATCAGATGAATCATGGCCAAGTGGCCAAAAACCAACGGCACAATCAACACACCCGACCAACGCATAAACGACCAGAGCCAAGCATCAATTTGGCTGGGGCGCTTGGGAACAACGCGGGCCTCGCGGTCTTCGCCGCTAACGGCCGATAGCCCAAAAGAAGCCACCAATGCCACACCAATAATCACAATAAAGCCCAACAAAAACTGCGATTGTGTTCCGATAATCTCTAGCATGGTGGCAATTTCGCGTTCTTCGGCAGGCCGATCCCAAAAATGCAACACATGATCAAACATTAAGACAAAGGTGGGCAACAAAATAGCGCCTGTGGCAGCAAAAACACCCACCGCAGCACGTTGCTGCAAGTGCCACAAATGCGGACGATAATCAAAAAAGATAATCCGCAAACCATTCATCGCATGATAGATCACCGCAGCCACCAAGCCAAACTCGCCCAAAGTAAACAATGGGCTTTGGTACTCAATAATTGCTTTTTCATAGAGTTCGGGGTAGAAAGCTGCCCACGAGGTATCAATAACATGTATAACTAAAAATAACAAAATACCGAGACCAGAAAGACGATGAAACGCCCAGCTATATTGGCCAATTTTGCCCCGATAGCGCAGCGTTTCGGTAATGGTTGTTACGAGGGTTGCCATGCGGCGTTTTCCTCCTCAGAAAATTTAAACCGATAAGCCGATTTCAATGTTTAATGTAGGTTAATATCATTATAGCACCTATGTGATTATTTTCGCAAAGCCAAATCATGACTTGGCATTCTCTAAAAAAAGGAGCAAAATAGATAAAAGAGAACAATTGTGTTGATTTTGGAGCAACATGCTATGGAATTGTCGGTACGTAGCCAAAACTTGGCCCAGCAGCTTTCTAGTGCTATCCGTGATTTTGAGCAAGGCGCGTTTAGCAGCCGCGGATTGGCCCGCAAGGCCGAATTGCTGACCAATGCCGATGAATTGCAAACGCTCGGCGATGAGCTATTAAGCCATGCTTTTTGGGTGATGCGCCACTTGGTACATCAGCCCGCGTGTTGGGCCCCTTCTAATTCAGAGTTGGTATATGTGTATCGTTGTTTGACGGGCGAAGAAACTTTTAGCCAAGACATCGCCGAGGGGTATCGCGCCTAAGAAACCACAACGATGTCCAAAAAACTAAACTCAATGCGTTGGCTCGATCAACGTCATATTCCGTATGAAGTCATCGAATTTGATGACAATATTCATAGTGCCGAAGGGGTAGCTGATATTATTGGTGTTGAGATGGGACAGGTGTATAAGACGTTGGTGGTTTTGCCCGATGGTAAGCCCAAACCACTCTTAGTAATGTTGTCCGCAGATTGCAGCCTCGATTTGAAAGCATTGGCCAAGGCTGCTGGCTATAAACGTGTTGAGATGGCCAGCCATTATGATGCCGAAAAACTAACGGGCCTAAAAGTCGGTGGCATATCGGCTTTGGCCTTAACGGCGAAAAACTGGCAGATTTATACAGATGCTGCTGTTTTGGCACACGATCACATCTATATGAGTGCTGGACAGCGTGGCATAAACTTAAAAGTACCCACACAAGCCCTTATCGCGGCCCTAAACATCACAGTTGTGGCCTGTGGGCTACCACTGTAACACCCCTTTTAACTGCTCAATCACATTATAAATAATGGGGCAAAGTCCCACGCCGCCAAATGTATCTTCAAGTGTCCATCGAAAATCCGGCGTAAAAACTGGATATTGGCGGCAACTTTCGGGCCGATATTCATAAACACTACATAGTGTACCCCGCAAAAATGAACAGGGTTGCTGCTTAAAAACTCCCCATTCTTCAACAACATTGGCTTTTTCTCGATCAATATATTGGTTCAATAAGGCCTCATAAGAGATGAATGTGCCTGTTGATAGCCGATGAGCATCGGGTTCAGTCAGATACACATTCAGCGAACGACAACAATTGGCACATTGAGTGCAATCAATCGCAGCGATGATAGGGTCTGCAATCTGCTGCACCAATATATCTAGCTCGGCATCTGTGCGCTCGTCTAGCTCGATATAATAGCGAAACGCCTCATAATCATCTGCATAAAGATTGACTTGTTGAGCAATGAAGCCTAAATCGGTTGAAAGCATATTTATTGCCCAAAATTGGCAATGTTAAATGATGGATCACGCCGAATGGGTAAAAACGGCTCTAGCAAGAGTTGTTGCAGCGCCCCCAGCCTTAAGCGTGCTTCATCGGGGTTTAGTTCGGGGACAGGTTTGGTCAGTTTTAGCGGGCTGGTCTGAAGCACATCATACACTTGGGTTAGCTTAATGCGATCTAGGGGGAGTTCGGGCGTGTTTATGCCACTGGTTTGCAGCAATAAATAGATGTTATGGATGACTGATTCTGGCTTGGTGGCAAGTGCGGGGGTTGCGATATAGTCCAATAAAACATCTTGAATCTGGGTTAAAATGTTATCGTTACGATCAATGCGTTCGGCCTGCTCATATAAGCTGGTAACTGGCATGGGCAAAGTAGGTAGTTCATTAGGGTCTTCGGTAGCTATCACATATCCATTGGGGTCTTTGGTGTTAATGCGGGTGGTATCTTCATCGGCACGCTGGTCAGTTTGCTCGTTTTCTAGAGTAGCAGCTATTTCGTGGGCGCTTATAGCATTGGCAGGCACTAAAATTGCAAAGGCCTGAAAGCCTGTGCGGGTGTTGTTTTGCAGTGAATATTGGGTACTATTCATCCGTAACAAATCGGCAATGACAGTTAATTCAAAAAGTGCGCTGTTGCCGATACTGCGTGCTAGGGCTTTTAAGACAGCCGTTTTGCCTTCATAGGGTGTAGTGGCGGGTGGGCTAAATACAATGCGTATCCACACACCATTTTGGGGCGGGTTGGCATCGCTGGTCATAATGTGGCTTAGTTTGCCGATTTGGTGGGCCACTTTGGACAATAAAAGCAAGGCTTCATAAAACGTGGGTGGATGAATATAAAGTGGCTTGCTATGTTCCATTTTTATGCTGACATAGCGATTAAGCGACTCAAAGACCCATGTGGGCGCATCGCCAAAATGAAGCTGAACAAACGATTCTGCACCCAATAAATCGTCGTGTTCTCGCCATTTGATCCAATCTGACCATGCCTGAAGCCGATTGCAAACCAGTTGCAATTGCTGAACAGTGACACGCGGCGATTGATAAACCTGTTCAATCGCCTTCAGAATAGGCTGTTGAAGACGATCATAAAGATGTGCGTTTAGTTGATTGAGACTGGCCCAGTCTAGGTTAAGCGCATCTGTGTTGTGTTGGTCTGACATCGTGCCTCGGGTTCCTTATGACGACTTTGCCTTGCCAGTAGTGTCGCTT
>CAZLPC010000284.1:0-4630 GCA_964561305.1 uncultured Anaerolineae bacterium | reverse complement strand
CGCCGCCATTATCGGTACACTTATCGTCATTGGTACAGTGGGCAAGGCTGCACAATTCCCCTTGCATGGCTGGCTGCCCGACGCGATGGAAGGTCCCACCCCTGTCTCGGCGATGATTCATGCTGCGGCAATGGTGTCGGCGGGTGTCTATTTGGTCATTCGCTTCTTCCCGTTGCTAGAGGCAGGCGGTAATCCTCATCATGCCGACTATACCCTACCCCTGATTGTGATGGGTGTTTTAGGGTCTATTACTGCATTGGGTGGCGGCTTTTTGGGCATTGCCCAAAACGACATCAAGCGTGTGTTGGCCTATTCCACTATTTCACAATTGGGCTTTATGGTGGCAGCACTGGGTATTGGCGCTTATGTTGCGGCGGCCTTTCATCTTATCACCCATGCCTTCTTCAAAGCGCTATTGTTCATGAGTTCGGGCGCGGTTATCCATGCGATGGAGCATGGCGAACATCATTTGCACGATTTGGGGCGCGATGACGAAATTCCACATCGCACCCAACCCGGCGAAGCAACCCCTTATGGCGCAGACTATCTGGGCCCATACGGCGAAGAACCCGATCCCAACGAGTGGAAATCTACTGTGCCGGGCGGTATTCAACTAAGTTATGTGGCTGTGCCCAACGACATGCGCCTGATGGGTGGCTTGCTCAATCGCATTCCGATTACTGCGCTAGCGATGCTGGCTGGATCGTTGAGCTTGGCGGGCTTCCCCATTTTAAGCGCGGGTTTCTGGTCGAAGGATGAAATTTTGGCCGATGCTTTGTTGTTTGTTACAGCTCCCAGCGAATTTGAGGGACACGGTGCGCCATGGCTACATATCTTGGTGTTCTTCAGCTTATTCCCGGCTGCTATGATGACCGCGTACTATACAACGCGCATGTGGATTATGACCTTTGCTGGTCAACCCCGCAGCGAAATCGCTAAATATGCTACCTTAAAGCACGAGCATCATCATGATGATCACGCCTATGATGATCATCACGCTGATCATGCAGTGGTTGTTCATGATGACCACGGCCATCATGAAGATGCCGAAACCGGCTTTTCTTGGCAACGTTTTCAAGCATGGTGGAACGTATATAGCAACAGCGCCATGATGCAAGCGCCGTTGGTGGTGTTGGCTTTCTTTGCTTTGTTTGCGGGTTTTGCGGGCATTCATCCCAACTTCCCCATTCTGAACATCATCACGGGCGAGAACAACTACTTCTTTAACTTGGTGAAGGGTACGCTACTTCATGAGCCACCCAAACCACCCTTTGCCACCGAAGGATCGATCAAGATTCCGTTGCCGTTGTTGTCGTCGTTAACAGCGTTTGCAGTGGGTGCGGGCTTGGGTTACTTGATCTATGGCGTACCAATGGAAGCGGGCGAGAAAGATCGCAGCGAACGCTTCATAGGAACGCCCGTTTGGAACGCCATGCAAAGCCGCTTAAACATTGACACGTTTTTCTTGCAGGTGTTTTATGTACCCTTTGAGTGGTTTGCCCGCAAAATTGCCTATCAGGCCATTGATAAAGAGACCATTGACGAATTCTTGCATACTGTTGCCGACAGCATGGTGACCATTGGCGAGGCGCTTAAACGCTTCAACTTGGTGGTAATTGATGGTGTGGGCGATGGCATTCCGGCGCTGATAGCATCAGCGGGTCGTTATTTCCGCAATATCCAAAGCGGCAGCATTCAGCAATACCTATTGTTTAGTAGCGGTATCTTGCTGTTGATTGTTGTCGGCTTCTTGCTGATCGTCTAGCAGCTAGGCGCGAGAGGAGACTATGGAAACGTTTTTCGGTAATCCACTGAACCTACTGATCATGTTCCCGTTGATCAGTGCTGTGTTGGTTGCAGTACTGCCCAAAGGGCTTGATAACTTAGCGCGATGGACAGCGCTGGGCCTCAGCATCATTCCGATGATCATCTCAATTGGCCTGTTTTATGCGGTCAATAACACCGATCCGTCCATAAGTGGCTATTGGTACGAGTATAACGCCGCGTGGTTCCCCCAAATTGGGGCGGGATGGCACATGGGCGTGGATGGCGTATCGGTGACGATGATTTTGCTGACGGGCATTTTAACCCCGTTGTCTATCTTGATTGCATTTGAACACGACAAGAACCCGCGTGCAATTTTGGCGCTGATTTTGTTCTTGCAAATGGCGATGTTTGGCGTGTTTTCATCGCTAGATATGGTCGTGTTCTTCATCTTCTATGAAATCGGCTTGGTTCCGATGTATTTCATCATTAACCAATGGGGTGGCGAAAATCGCCGCTATGCCTCGAACAAATTCTTCATCTATACAATGGCAGCTTCTTTGGGGCTGTTGTTGGCGATGCAGCTCATTGCATTTAGCGTGGGCGATGTGGTTAATGGCGGCACACCCACTTTTGATGTCCCTACATGGCTAGAGGTCTGGCCCAACTATGGCTATGACGCGACCATTGGGGGCGGCGAAATTTTAGGGTTCGATCAAGGCGGCGTAAAGTATCTGGCATTTTTGGGCTTCTTTACGGCGTTTGCGCTTAAAATTCCCGTCTTTCCGTTTCATACATGGCTGCCTGATGCCCATACTGAAGCGCCGACAGCAGGTTCAATGCTGCTGGCGGGTGTGCTGCTGAAGCAAGGCGCGTATGGCTTTATTCGCTTTGTGATACCGTTGTTTCCAGATGTGGTGGCCCGTGAATTTGTGCCGACCATTCCGTTTACAGGTGTCCAGCTCGAATTTCTGCCGCTTCAATTTGCCGAAATTATCGCTTTCTTAGCGATGTTGGGCATTGTGTTGGGCGCTTTTGCAGCATGGGCCCAAGACGACTTTAAAAAATTGGTCGCTTACTCCTCAGTGAATCACATGGGGTTTGTGGTGATGGGCTTGGCTGTGATGGCAGCTGTTTATAGCACGCTGTGGGCTGCTTCGGTAGATCGCTATGCGTTGGCTGTTGAGACCGCCGGCGAAAAATTGGTAGATGAAGATGTGGCGCTGTATGGCGACTTGGCCGCAGCCAACTATAACTTTACTGCTTTTAACTTGGGCGTTGATCAAATGCCACAACTTGAGCGTGAAGCCCTAGCCCAAGAAAAATTTAAGGCGATTGTGTCTGATCGCATTGGTGGGCCCACCGGAACCATTCAAGATGCCAACGTGGCCCTAAACGGCGCGGTGTTGCAGATGTTTAATCATGGTCTTAGTGCGGCGGGTATGTTCTTGCTGGTGGGTGGTCTTTATCATAAAGCCCATACTCGCGACTTACGCCGCTTTGGTGGCTTGTGGCATATTATCCCTGCGTATGGCGCTTTGTTGGTGTTTACTAGCATGGCCAGCTTGGGCTTGCCCGGACTAAATGGTTTTACAGGTGAATGGCTCATTGTGGCGGGATCGTTCCGCATCTTCCCAGTGATGATCTTGCTCAGTATGATTGGCTTGCTGATGACTGGTGCTTATATTCTGAAAGGGCTGCAAAAAGTATTGCATGGCCCCGTAAACGAAGAGTGGAAAGAATACCACGAGCATCATCATAGCCTTGAAATTGAACTGCGCGAGGTGATCGCCATCGCCCCCTTAGTGGTGCTGATGCTGATCACGGGGATTTATCCCAACTGGATTTTGCCCGTTATTGACGGCACAGTGACCGATATGCTGCTGGCATTCGGGATCAGTTAAGGGAGAGATGTGCTGAGATGGAAACGCAATTTGCAGGAATTTTAACAGGTATTTTAGCTGCCCCGATCATCGGGGCTGTGATCATTTTGTTATTGGACGAAAAAGCCCGCGATCAAGTTCGTTGGATTGCCGCATTTGCCACTGGCATTAGCTTGGCGCTGGGGTTGTTGGTTTTTTTCACCTATAACGTCAATGACGGCCAAGAAGCCGCCAATCTTCAAAACGACGCGAACCTATATATTCGTGAAGGCGGCTCTTTACAGCCTGCATTGGTCGAACAAGTAGATGGCCAATTGGTACGCATTACGGATGCTAATGGTGCTGCGCTGGATCGTGCTGATGTAACAGCATTGGCCGATGAGCCTTCTTTTACATCACGAGAAATAGTCTATAGCGGCCCGATAGAGTTCCAATTTGTAGATCGTATCTCTTGGATCGGCGAGTTGGGCATTAGCTATCAGTTGGGCGTAGATGGCCTAACGGCTGCTATGGTGATGCTGACGGGCTTGGCCAGCTTTGCTGGTGTGCTTATTTCATGGAGTCTTCAAGATCGCATCCGCGAGTTTTTCGCCTTTTTCTTGCTGCTAACGGCGGGTGTCTATGGCGTATTTTTGGCGACCGATGCTTTCTTGATGTTCTTCTTCTATGAGCTTGCTATCTTCCCTATGTATTTGCTAATTGCAGGGTGGGGATGGGCAGAACTGCGTGAATATGCTTCTATGAAGCTGACGCTTTATATTTTGATTGGCTCGGTGGTGGCATTGGTGGGCGTGCTGGTGTTGTATTTTGAAGCAGGCTCGTTCTTCCGCGACAACCCCGATCTGTTGCCAGCCGCTTCTAGCAATGCCTATAGCTTTGACTTCAACCATCTCTATATTGCTGCACAATTGGGGGCGTATGACGAGGCAGGTTATTTATCGAGTTTAGGCATTGATGGCATGACCATATCGCGCTTCTGGTTC
>CAZLPC010000283.1:0-4642 GCA_964561305.1 uncultured Anaerolineae bacterium | reverse complement strand
CGTGGACACCTTGCGGATGTATGTTACTGATACTGGCAAAATCCGCCCGCGTCGCCAAACAGGAGCTTGCTCGAAGTGCCAGCGCGAACTAGCGCGTGCGATCAAGCGTGCCCGCTATCTGGCGCTGTTGCCCTATGCGCCCCAACATACCCGCCAAAAGTAATCTTTAGGGAGAGACGTTCGGATGTCGAAACGAGATACACGCGGACGGCCACAAAAACAGCGAGCGCTAGAAACCCGTCCTATCTCACGCGCAGAGCAAGACTATCAACAACAACGCCTTGTTCTTCTGATTGCTGGCGGTATAACAGCTTTTGTAGTCATTTTGTTGGTTTTGGCTGTCATTAATGAAACAGTAGTTGTGCCTAGCCAAGCCGTTACTGAAGTAAACGGTGTCGAAATTGAGACCAGCGACTTTCAAGACCGCGTTAAGGCCGAGCGTTGGATTACAATTGACGGCTTACGTCGGTATTATGAACGCACCAACGATTATGACACGGTTGCCAATCAAATCACTCTACTAGACCGCGATCCACTTACGATTGGTTCGCGTATTTTAGATGACATGGAACTTGAAATCTTGTTACAACAAGAAGCCGATGCACGCGGCCTTCAGATTGATGAGAGCGCGATTCAGGCACAGGTGGATGATTTCATTTCTAGCTTTACGGGGGTTAGCAGTACTCCCACCCCCACCATCGAACCCACCACCGAGCCTTCGGCAACATTGCTACCCCTGATCACGGCTACTGTAACGCTTACGCCATCGGTCACGCCAACCCCCAGCGAGACACCACTACCGCCCGTCGAGAGGTGTCAAGACCCCAACGACTGCCCAACTGTCACGCCTTTGCCGACATCAACCATCACCAGCACACCAACCGAAACGTTTACGCCAACCCCTACCGAGACCCAAATCAGTCTTGAAGAAGCGGCGGCCACACAATCGCGGTTCGAGTCACAGTTGTATAGCAGTGCTGATGATGAAGCCGACATTGACCGCGCTGTTCTGCGCGACATCTTCTATCTACAGGCACTGCGTGATGCCATGCGCGATGCCATCAGCGATGAGCAAATTGCCAGTGGCGAACTGCTTGATACTCGAGTTGCTGCCACCACGCGCCACATTTTGATTAGTGTGCCCCAAGAGTTGCAACGCGGCTTTAGCCCGTCGCTATGCGAGTCTGAAGCTTGGGGGCCCTATGCCGAAACCGCAGCCCAAGTGTTGGAACTGTTGAACAATGGCGAGCCTTTTGGTGTGGTTGCTCAGTCTTTCTCGGATGACGGTTCTGGTGCAGAGGGTGGCTTGTTGCCCTTTTCACCCGATGTTGATAATCAAGAAACAGGTTATGTAGCGCCCTTCGCCGAAGCCATTCGTAATGGTGAAATTGGCGCATATCTTGGGCCAGTTTGTAGTCAATTTGGCTTCCATATCATCCAAGTGCTAGAGCGCGACATCTCGCCGATTCCAGCCTTTGAAATGGAAAGCCTGCGCGACGATGCTTATCGGCAATGGGAACTAAGCCTAACCCTTAATGCCGATGTTCAACGGCGCACCGATTGGGAAGATCGCGTGCCAGACACCCCCAGAGCCGACCGTGTTCTGCGGGATATTGTCACCGAAAATCGCTAATCCGCTATCACTTCCAAAACGCTCGATAAAAATCGGGCGTTTTTTTGTTTGTCACTGGAGCGCGTCCCCACTAAAATAATCTATGAAATAACTACAACAGAAGCTTTGTTACCTTTTGCTGTGAGTGTATAGTGATAATTAGGTGAAATGAAAACAACGATGGAAAAAACAATCATACGGCTATTACTTATGATTTTTGTAATGGGCCTCGTCCCATATCCTCAACAGATTTCTGCACAGGGCGACGATGAGCAATACATTGCAACGGTAAACGACATTACTATTTCCATTGAGGAATTTCAGGCCCGTGCCACAACACAACGTTGGCTAGAAATTAATGAACTGCGTGCGGCTTATCAATTCGCTGGCGAAGATATATTCTCGGTCGTATATAACCGCGTTTCTTTATTAGACACCTATCCGGAAGATATTGGTATGCGCGTGTTGGAAAATATGGTGTTTGAGATTTTGCTGGAAAAAGAGGCCCTAGAGCGAAGCATCGAAGTCACAGAAACAGATATTGAGGCTGAAATAGAAACGTATCTAAGAGCGCTTCTCTCTATTGAACACAATGCAACAGCGGAAGAAATAGAGAGTGTCGGGGCCGCTTGGTATGCTCTTGCGAAAAGCGAAGCCGCTATTGAACGCGAACAACTGAATGAGATCTTTTATTTCAGAGCATTGCAAAACGCCATAAAAAACGTTGTTACCAATGAAATGTTTGCAACTGGTGAATTGTACGACACCATCATCACTGCCACAACCCGACACATCCTTATTTCTGTATCCAGAGAATGGACTCTCGATTTTGCTGAAGCCGATTGCGACAACCCCGAGTGGGAACCGTATCGTCAAGCAGCCGAAGCGGTTTTGGTGCGTCTTAACAATGGAGAATCCTTTGAAGACCTTGCGGCCGAGCTTTCTGATGATCCTAGTAATAGCCAAAATGGTGGGCTTATTCCTGAAACAATGGATACCGATGATAGGTTTGTAGAACCCTATGCAGAAGCTGTACGGAATGGTGCAATAGGGACATATCTTGGCCCAGTCTGTACAGCTTTCGGTTTTCATATTATCGAAATTCTAGAGCGCACAATCGAGCCTCGCTCAGAAGAATCGATGGAAGAACTGCGC
Organism: uncultured Anaerolineae bacterium; assembly: GCA_964561305.1. Classification (GTDB taxonomy): domain Bacteria; phylum Chloroflexota; class Anaerolineae; order Aggregatilineales; family J027; genus J027. Next base: position 1,875 of record CAZLPC010000283.1, on the reverse strand, counting down.
GACGAGGCTTATCTCGACTGGGAGTCCGATCTTTTCGACTCTGCAACTCTTGAGTATGTTGAAAATTGGGAAGATTTCGTACCAAACGAACCTAACGCAGCGGATCTCGTCTTCGCCGAAGAATAAGCGCCAAATTGATGCAATAGTTATCTTTGGCAGTGGCTAAAGAGGACGCTATAATGCTCAAGCGTTTGACTCAACTACTTTAGAGGAGTAACTATGACCCCACAACTTACCCGCGAAGCCATTGCAGAGCTTATCGGGACATTTATGCTTGTTTTTGTCGGCGCAGGCGCAGTAGCCGCCACCAGCGTCTTTCAGCCCGGCGTTGTCATTGTAGCAGCAGCATTTGCACACGGCCTTATTCTTGTGGCCATCATCAGTACCTATGGACATATCTCTGGCGCACATGTTAATCCGGCTATCACCCTGAGCTTATTGATAGGTGGCAAAATCGAGCCAAATAGAGCTTTAGTCTATATGGTTGCACAATTTATAGGCGGCATTTTAGCGGCTTTGTTATTGCGCGTTGTGTTAACCGATGTTGGTAATGCTGTTGAGACAATGGGCCAAACAGCCCCTAGCGATGGCATCAATGCACTAGATATTTTTGCCGTTGAAGCCCTATTGACTTTTTTCTTAGCAAGTTCAGTTTATCAAAACGCTGTCTATGGGCGTGGCGGGCAATTAACCCCGTTGCTTATACCTTTTACGTTGGCGGGGTGCATTTTAGTGGGTGGTACACTTACAGGTGCATCGCTTAATCCGGCCCGCACACTTGGCCCAGCCTTGCTAGCCGAAAACACACAAGATATTGGCGAGGTTTTGATTTATTTTATAGCTATTTTTTCAGGGGGTGCATTCGCAGGATTACTTCACACCGACATTTTTGCCCCCCAAGAAGAAGCCGCAACTTCATCAGCAAAGCAGAAATAAGAAACTGAGCATGATGCGTGTATTGGTATGGGGCAATAGCCCTGTTGCAGGTTGGCTAGCCGGACGTTTTCATCAGGTTGGGCACACTACTACATGGCTAACTACTGAAGCCATTGCCGACGACATACAGCGTTTTGGGCGACTAGAATTAATTAGCCCCCAACGTCAATTGACCATCAAAGATTTGCCAATAGCGACCAGCATAGACGAAACGCTGCACCCTCCTATAGATTGGCTGGTGCTGGCTATGCCGCTTTGGGCGCTGGGCGACGCTGTACGCGAGATGAGCCGACGCATTCCACCACAAAACTGCCCACCAGTGTTGGTAGTAGGCAATGGCATAGGGGGACAAGAGAAAGTACAACAGATCTTTCCCGACACACCTGTTTTGCAGGCTTTTTCAACACAACATTTTCAATGGACAATGTTGCCTACGAGCCAAGCCGCCTATGAAAGCATCTTGAGCAATGGCACGGGTGGGATGGGCCTAACTGATGGTGCAAAGTCTGACGAGGTCCAACAACTCTTACAGCAAGCAGCTCTGGGCCCTGTCATCATCAATCCACAGCAGTCACTCCAATGGAGCGATCTATTGTGGCAGATACAGGCGAATGCACTTCCTACGCTGCTACGCCAAGCACCCGATCATATCTATGCCGATGCACGACTGTTTGAGATTGAGCATCGGCAGATCACCGAGGCTATACAAGTAATTGATCGACAGAAAATAGGACTTGTAGATTTGCCGAGTGTGGCGCTTCGGCGCTTGGGGTGGCAAATTCGGGTTTTGCCACGCAATAGGTTGCAGCAAGTCTTAAAAGAAAACAGCAAGCTCCCCACCCTTCAGCCTGACCTAATATTGCAAAGTGGACGCAGCGACGCAGCCTACCTAAATGGCATAGTAGCCAAAGCAGCACACAACATAGGCCTAGCGGCCCC
>CAZLPC010000282.1:0-4642 GCA_964561305.1 uncultured Anaerolineae bacterium | reverse complement strand
TGTCTATGGCTGGCTCGCGTGAAGAGCGTGAAAAAGCCAAGCAACTTTATTATGACCTGCTAGCCCAAATTAAGGGCATGGCCAGTGATGACGACAAAGAAGTACGGGCCATGGTTGCCACTGTTTTAGGCGAATTGGCCGACAAAGACAGCCTAGAAACCCTGCAAGCTGCCCTTAAAGATGATGAAGGCGAAGTACGCAAAGCCGCCGTTGAAGCATTGGGCAAAGTCGCCGCATCTATGATCAAATCTGGACGGCTAGAAAGCCCCAATCGGCTTATCTAGTCCCATCATTTTAGCGTCACCAGATTAGTTTCGACGATTTATTAAACTGCCCCACGCTGGCGTGTGGGCGTTTTTATTATCTACAAGGTCAATTTTCAATGACAATATTCATCACGGGTGGCGCAGGCTTCATTGGTAGCCATGTCGCCAAAAAATTGTTACAACAAGGCGAATCAGTCGTGGTCTTGGACAACTTCAACGACTATTACAATCCCGCCATTAAGTACCAAAATATCGCCCGCATTCAACATCCCAATTTAATTCTGATTGAAGGTGATGTGCGCGACTCAGATTTAATTCATGGCATTTTTCGTGAACATGGTGTGCATAAGGCCATTCACCTCGCGGCGATGGCGGGGGTGCGGGCCAGCGTAGATCAGGTCGAGCTATACATGGCAGTGAACACCATTGGCAGCATGAACATTTTGGAAGCTGCCGCACAAAACAATATTAAACAATTGGTATTGGCTTCTACATCATCGGTTTATGGCAAAACCAACAGTGTGCCTTTTGTTGAGACCGATAGCGCCGACCGCCCTCTTGCGGCCTATCCGGCCAGCAAACGCGCCGCCGAAATTTTGGCCTATACTTATCATAATTTGCATCAAATGAACATCACCATATTGCGCTTTTTTAATGTGTATGGCCCGGCAGGCCGTCCTGATATGATGCCAATTCGCCTAATGGAAGCCGCCCACAATGGCACCACCCTTAAATTCTTCAACGGGGGCGATATTCAGCGCGACTGGACATATATTGATGACACCGTAGAAGGCGTGATCCGCGCCACCAACACCCCACTGGGCTATGAAGTCATTAACTTGGGCTATGGCAGCCCTATCTCGCTTTTAACAATGGTCGAGTTGATTGAAGCGTTTTCAGGGCGGCCCATCCACTGGGAGGCTGTGCCAACGCCCCCCAGCGACCCCCCCATTACCTATTGCAACAATACAAAAGCCCAGCAATTGCTAGGCTTTGCACCCCACACCGATGTCAAAGATGGGTTGTATCGCACATGGGAATGGTTTCGCCGCGATAAAGGCCTCTAGTCCCTAAAGCCGTGTACGCTTGAAGATGAACTCTGGCACATTAGTAATGATCAGCATGATATAGCGCCAAAACCACGGCGTATAAAGCACATCACGCTGCTCTTTCATGGCCTTATAGATTGCACCACCCACTTTGGCCGGGCTAGCATAAAGTGGGTTTTTCTTGAGGTGGCCGGTCATCGGTGTATCTACAAAGCCCGGCTTCACTGTCAACACAGAAACACCACTTTTTTGCATTCTCGCTCTTAAGCCTTGCAAAAAGGTGCTTACACCCGCCTTCGCTGTGCCATAAACATAGTTGCTCATGCGCCCACGATCCCCCGCCACAGATGAAATGACGGCAATGCTGCCCCGCTTTTGTTCCTCAAAAAGGTTGGCAATGGGCGTAAGCAATGAAACCACACTTAAGAAATTGGTGTTTAGCTCTTGCAAGGTTTCTTCAATACTTTGTTGGGCTGCTTCTTGATCGGTTAGTGTGCCGTGTGCTATCAAAACTGCATCAAGACCACCCAAAACATCTATAGCAGCGTTTAGCATGGCTTGGTGTTGGGGCAAGTTGGCTAGGTCTAATGTATAAATTTCGGCGCGGGCCGCCCCACGCACCAACACGTCATCGCGCACGGCTTCCAGCTTCTCGGTGGTGCGCCCCACCAAAAACAACTCGGCCCGATCCGCAGCAAACAATCGCGCTGTTTCATGTGCAATAGCCGAGGTTGCCCCCACTATTAAAATTTTCAGCATTTAGTTTCTTCCTGCCATTATGCGTCGCCAAAAACTTGACGAAAATTTAGGATCAATATGATGTGCAAAATCTTCCCAATTTGGGAAGCTAATTGCAAAGGTCTCAAAGCTCATGCGGGCATCTTTAGCAGGGTAAATTGCGCCATTGGCCGCCCGCACAATCGCGTCCAGTTCATCAAGCAACTCAAAAGTATGTTGGCCGCGGTTCGCAAAATCTAGGGCTAGTGTAATGCCGGGGCGTGGAAAAGACAACATACCCGGCGAGGGTACATCGGCAAAAGTCTTTAACACTACCAAAGGCGATCCTTGCCCAGAAACAGCAATCCGATTGAGAATATCAATAATCGGATCGTGGCTGTCTTCGTAAGGAACAATACACTGCCACTGCATAAACCCTTGCCCACCATAGACCCGATTCCAATTGTTCACCGTATCAAGAGGATAAAAGAAGGGATCGTAATGTGAAATACTACGGGCATAATTAGTCAGCAATGCACGATAATAAACCTCGTTAAACGCCTTTACAGTGAAAGTATTGATGGCAAAACTTGGCAAATCTATGGGCATTGTAAACAATGGTTTTGCATCGGGATAAACGCCATTGCCCAAAGGTGGGTCATAGTGGCTACCGCGTGTATAAATGCCACGTCCTAAGCGATCCCCTTGCGCCAAACAATCCACCCATGCCACTGTATACTCGGTGTGTTTAGATGCGTCGTTAATCGCAAAAAACTCGTCTAAATTGTGATGACGTAAGCGTTCGGCATCAATATATGGGCCTTTAACAGGTTTTAGCTTAAACTCGGCCCATAAGATAGCACCCGTTAGGCCCAAGCCACCAATGGTTGCCCGAAACAAATCGCTATTTTCAATAGATGAACAAATAAGCCGTTCACCATTCGAGCGCAGCAACTCAAAGCGCAATAGATGGCAACCAAATGTGCCGTCTATATGATGACCCTTGCCATGTACATCATTGGCGATGGCCCCACCCACCGACACAAACTTTGTGCCCGGTGTGGCCGGCAAAAACCAGCCGCGTGGCACAATAAAATCTAAAATTTCAGCGAACGACATGCCCGCCTCGCAACATAAAATGCCACGCTCGGCATCAAACGACATTAAACGATTGAGTCCGGTCATATCTAGCAGTGTCGCGCCATTGTTTAAACAACTATCGCCATAACTGCGACCATAGCCAAATGGCAAAACGACATGCTCAAATTGCTCAATATTCGGCAATTCATGTCGCCAATAAACAAGCTCAGCATCTACATGCGCCGCTTGCGGGAAGCGCCCCCATGATTGATAATTTTTAGAAACATCAGACGACTTCAAGTGTTTATCCTTTTTTTGATGACACCTGTTTTAGGTGGTTTATATCATATTTGGGCCAATTTCTCACTACCCCAATGCCTAGCCCACCCGCTCTAGGGCTTGCTTGGCTTGGGAATAGTTAGGATTAAGCGCCAAAGCCAGTTGATACTCTTCGCGGGCCGCCTCTATATCGCCCTGAATTTCATAGACACGCCCTTTATAATAGAACGTCTCTTCGACATAGCGACCCCCAGATGTCCGTAGGGTTTGGTTGGCCAGCGTCAGCACTTCGTCTAAGCGGCTGGTTTGCAGCAAGGCTTCGTAGGGCCCAAACTGATACCACATCATCCGATAGGGCAAACTTAGCTCGAACGACCGCCGAAAGGCAACAACCGCCTCTTCATAGCGCCCTGCCGATGTGAGCGATGTCCCTAAGTTAAACCAGGCAAACGGATTATCGGGGTCTTCGGCAGCTTCGCGCTGGGCCGTGGCGATAGCGTTACGACGGTTGTTGCTCTGAATCCAATCATCACCGATGATATTGATCACCTCTTGCTCTCGAAAAGCAGGGTAAATCACAATATAGTTACGATTAAAGGTCTGCCAATCGGCATCAAAAAGCTCATAACTGCGCGTAAGTGAGGGATTGCTAGCCCGTCCTAAATAAGAGTCATAGACAGTAATGTTTCCGCTAGTGTCGTCATAGCCCACCACTGTCTCATAATGTCCATACCAGCCCTCGCCATTATTGGGGTCATAGCCTGCTTCGACAATGACTACGAACTCATTAGAAAGCAATTGTTTAATGAGATCAATATCGCCATCCATGCGCCACCCGGCCTTCAGTGCCGTATATTGCAGCACATAATCCACCATTTGTTGGGGCGATACATTGCGATCTTCGCGCTCGGGTTTCAGCACGGCGGCTGTATCGGCTTGTGTGCCCTCCCAGCCATAATAAGATAACCCCATCGCCAAATTGGCCGGCCCACAGTTGTTCCAGCCCTGCTGAAAGAACCGCACGCCAGTCAGCCGAAACGCATCAGGAGCAGGTGGCAGCACAGCTACAGCCGTTGTCTGTTGAAAAGGTTCCCCTTCGCGGCGTGACAAAGTAATCACCACTTGGGGCGTAGGAGTGGCGGCAGGCTCAGTGGGGACCACTACCGGGGATTCGGTGGCCGCTTCAGTGGCTTGTGGCGCTATGATAGGCGCGGGCGTAGTTGGGTCGGGGGTTGGGGTGATCGAAGGTTC
>CAZLPC010000281.1:0-4649 GCA_964561305.1 uncultured Anaerolineae bacterium | reverse complement strand
GCTCGATAGCATAGCACTGATGGGCGGTAATCATAATAGCCCTATGCCAGTTTTGCGCGATGGACGTTTTGTCGGTGTTTTCTCGAATGAGAGCATTCAGCAGCGCCCTCGGCAAGATTGGTGGAAGCTGCGTGTATATGATGTAATGACACCTATCGAACGTGTTCCGCGTGTCGAGGCCAATACTGATTTGTATGATGCTCTGCAAGATGAGCAAGTAAGGATGGGCCCCTATCTGCTAGTGACCGATCAAGAACGTCCCGTTGGCTTTGTGTCGCGCCAAGATCTGTTGCGCTTGAGCGAAAGCCAACTTTAGCACAACACTATATCTTTTTCATGAACCACACCATTATCACCGATAACCACCCTAGGGTGGTGTGGTTTTTTTGTGTTATAGTGGGTTTATTCGTTTGGTTTAATGATGTGATTGCCACTGTTCATCAAACTATGATCCGAAAAAAAGCCCTGCGTATCACGTTTATAAGTTTAATTTTAATCATCACTTTGATTAGCTCGTTGGTGGTGTATGTAGGCTATTCGTTTTACTTTAGTCCACTGCCACAAACCAGTGGTATTAAGCGTGTAGAGGGATTGCAAGCTCCTGTCACTATCTATCGTGATAGCTGGGCTATTCCTCAAATTTACGCCTCTAGCACCGATGATTTGTTTTTTACGCAGGGTTATGTTCATGCTCAAGACCGTTGGTGGCAAATGGAACTTAGCCGTTATTTGGCAGCGGGACGCTTGCGTGATATTTTGACCGACAGCGATGCAGTTTTGGCAATTGATCGCTGGATGTTGACATTAGGGCTGGCGGAGTCTGCACGCCAAGAGTGGGACAACGCTAGTCCCCAAACCCGTGCTGTTCTAGAAGCCTATAGCGCAGGCATTAATGCTTATGTTCAAAGCCGCAGCGTCGAGTCGTTGGCTTCAGAATATGGGTTGGTAGGGCTTACAGGCGAATTGGAGTCGTTATTAATTTATTTAGGGCGCGATGTAGAAATAGAAGAATGGGAGCCTTATCACTCAATTTTGCTGTGGAAGCTGTTTGCGTTTTCGATCACGCCTAGCTTTTGGACAGAGCTTGACCTTTCAATTGCCTTACGGCGTGATACAAGTGGCTCTCTGCTTAAGTTAATTGATACTAATGCTGCATTACAAACGCTACCTATCAACGATGCGCTATTACAACTTAAACTAGAAGATATTGTAATGCTGCGTGATCAGATGATTGGCGCAATGTCGCCTGAAATAATGTCAGCTTTGGGCTTTTCGATGCTAGTGGGCGGTAATTTGTGGGTAGTGGATGGCCAACACACCGATTCTGGATTTCCGTTGCTGGCAAATGATCTACATACATCCCCTGAAATCCCAGCAATATGGTATGAGATGGGCTTACAGTGTAATACTATTCAGGCCGATTGCCCCTATGCAGTAATGGGATTTAGTCTAGCGGGTGTACCCGGAGTGGTGACAGGCCACAATGATCAGATTGCTTGGGGCATTAATCCCTCGCGGGCCAAAACCCAAACCCTGACGCTCTTAGAACTGCATCCTGATAATCCGCTTTGGTATCGAGATGGCGGAAATTGGCAGGCATTTACAATCGAAACTGTTCCTATTCTTACAACATCCGATGAAGATAGCAGACCTTCAGAGCAACAAATTTTGCATAGTGTTTACGGCCCGCTTATTACTGAGCCAACTAATGGCTGGGCGTTGGCGCTTGATTGGGCAGGTTTTGATAGTCATACCGATATGCTAGGCAGTTTGTTACAGCTTAATCGGGCTGATAGTTGGCCGGCTTTTCAAAACGCGCTGCGGGGATGGGTCTATCCGGCGCTGCAAGTTGCTTATGCAGATGTTGAAGGCAATATTGGCTTGCAAATGGCTGCCACACTATTGAGCGACGAAGGTACGCTTTTTCTTTTTGATCAATTGCCAAGCCACTATAATCCAGCGTCGGGCATTATTATTGATGCGAACCAAGTCCCTACCGACATTTTTTTGCAAGGTTATTGGGACTTGCCGTGGCGGGCCGAACGCATTGGTGAATTATTGAATGGGCAAAACAATCATAGCCCCGATTATTTTGCCAGCTTGCAAGGTGATCAATATAATTCATTTGCGCTCAACTTGATGCCTTATGTCCAGACGCTGATTTTTGATGACCCCGAGTTGCACGCGCTCCAACAATGGCTTACCGAGTGGGACTTTCGCTATCGTCTCGACAGTTCCCATGCGGCCTTTTTCGCTGTTTTTACAGATATCCTTTTACGCTTAACTTTTGAGCAAGAGTTTTTAGCGGCCCAACTGAGCTTATATGATATTGCGCCATTATTATTGATGTATCTGTTGCCTATTAGCGTAGATACATTGTGGGATACCCCTGAAACACCATTTGTCGAGGGGCGCGACGATGTTTTGCGACAGTCTTTTGTGGCAGCCTATCAACTAATGCGCCAGCAATTTGGCGATGCCCCCCTGCTGTGGCGTTGGGGCGATTTGCACCAAGTTACTTTTTCTAGCCGTGTTATTGGGCAAAGAGACTTATTTGGCGGAAATTTGGCAGTGAACAGTGGGTTATTTCCTATCAATCAAGATGATGTTGAGATTGGGGGTAGCTTTGGCAGCATTAACCACACGCGCTATACCATCCTCTCGCCATTGTTTGATAAGACAGCCGATAGTATTACATTGAGAGTTCACACGGCTCCAGCTTGTCGTGTTATTATTGACCTTGCCAATTTCAATAACAGCCGCGCTATGCTTTCGACAGGACAAAGCGGACACCCCGCCAGTGGCAACTATAAAGATATGATTGCTCCATGGCGCAGTTTAGAATATCACGATTTAAACTGGGGTTTGGCCGTTGTGCGCGAAGTATCAAACAAACGTTTAGAATTAGAACCAGAATGACCGTAGGTGGATGTTGCTTTGAACCGAAAAATATTGAGTATTGCTGTTGTTTTTTGGGTAACATTGGGGTTTTTGTCGCAAGGTTTTGCCCAACAAGACCCGCCTATAGCACATCAATTGTTGGTTTTGGGTGTAGATGTTAATGGGCAGGGCTATCCATTGGTTTTGGTAGATGTCTTAAGCGGGCGCGCCGAAACGTTGGCAACCTTTGCCTCGCGCCCAGTATGTCGCCCTTCGATCACCCCTGATGGACGTATCTTGCTATATGAGCTATATGATGGCGATGAAATCCCTTATGTCTATCAAATTGATATTGAGCGACGCTCGCGGGCGTTGTTAACGGGCGATGATCAAACGTTTCTTCAGTGTCCATTGGTCTCTCCCGATGGAAATGCTATTGTTTGGACACAACCCAACCTGAACAATACCGTTGGGTTGGTTATGACTGATATGGCCATGGGCAACGCTATTATTTTGCAAGTACACCCCTCTATTCTCGATATTCAATGGACACCCGGCGGCGGTGCATTGGTCTATCAAATTATTGATGAACTAGCCATATTTTCTGAATTGGTGAGCTTGCCGCGTCAAGGTAGTGCTACACCACGTTCAGTATTCAAAATTTCGGATGGTATTTTAATGGATTATTTATGGATATTGGATGGAACAGGCTTGTTGGTGGTTTATGCTACTGATAGTGAAGTAGCAATTGCCTTGCTTCCTACCGCGTGTGTAATTGGCCCCGGCCCCGCTTGCACTATTACGCCATTGACCACTTTTTCATCCGATACGGAAATTGATCTGGTGCGGGCTTATGCGCCAATTTCACGCCAGATAGTGGTGGTGGCCCAGTCGCCCACCGCCACTGATGACTTTAGCACCGATTTATGGTTGATAGATCTAACACAAAGTACCCAGCCCCAACAATTGACTGATAGTGCATCTATGATTGAATCGGATGCAATTTGGTCACCCGATGAAACCCGATTGTACTTCATTGGTAGTCGCTTTGATGAGCAAAGCCAGACCCTGCGCGGTGGTATCTATGCTCTTGATCTGACCACAGATAATCCACAACCGACATTGGTTTTTGAGTCATTAGTCTTTTCACCTAGTGCGTTTTTATACTTATATTCATCATCCCAATAGGGTAGTTGTATTGGAAAGAACAGTATGTGGAAGCACTATTTTTCGGTGGCTTCGCTTGATGAAGCCCTAACTTTACTCGCCGACTATCAGCACCGTGCTCGTATTGTGGCGGGTGGCACAGATCTACTAATAGAGTTAGAACGCCACTTGCGCTCCGATGTTGAGATTTTAATTGATATTACTCGCGTGCCTCACTTAGATCAGATTACGTTGTTGGGTGATGATATTGTGCTGGGGCCGATGGTTACACATAACCAAGTGGTGGGGCATGGGGGGCTTCTAGAAAAAGCCTTGCCGTTGGCACAGGCTTGCTGGGAAGTAGGAGCGCCACAAATTCGTAATCGTGCGACAGTAGCTGGTAATCTGATCACTGCTAGCCCGGCCAACGACACCATTACGCCACTTTGGGCCATGGGGGCTAGTGTCACACTGCGCTCAATACGGGGGCAACGTACACTGTCCTTGCCCGATTTTTATATGGGCTTACGTAAAACTGCCTTACAATCCGATGAGCTGCTGACAGCAATTCATTTTCCGGCTTTAGGTGCACACCAGCGCGGCATATTTATTAAACTAGGATT
>CAZLPC010000280.1:3033-4697 GCA_964561305.1 uncultured Anaerolineae bacterium | reverse complement strand
GTTCAGCATTGTCACTATCCTTTAGATGGTGATTGCCTGAATTCTTTTTTTGTTTGCTCCCAACCACTTCTGCGTTGTGGCTGCGAGGTTTCAAGATAATATCATAGCCCATTTTCCAATGCAAGGCCTTTTTTCTAACTTGACACAAATCTCGTTAAGCCACCTTAATTTCTTCGCTCTGAAGCAAGCAAAACTAAAATCGGTGGAAATGCTTTTATTTCATATTCTCTTTTTAGATTGTTAATTGCCAGCCAGCTCTTGCACGAGATTGCTGCTGGGCATTGGTTTTATCGAGCAATATCACTGGAGACTATTCGTATCATCACAATAATCTAGCTACAAACTACGCAATACCACATGAGCGGCATTACGGCCAGAAGCCCCCATAATGCCCCCGCCCGGATGCGTGCTAGCCCCTGTGAGATACAAATTTTTAACCGGGGCCCGATAGCCACTCATCCCAATAGCGGGTCGAAACAACATCATTTGGTCAATAGACATTTCTAGGTGCATCACATTGCCGCGCAACAGACCGAGCGTCTGCTCAAGATAGACTGGTGATTCAATCAGTTTTCCTATCACACGATCTGGGGTCATATTAGGTGCATAATGAGCCAGCGTCGAAAGCATTTTCTCAGACTCGCGCTCTGCGATAGCTTCCCATTGTTCATTGTTGGCCAGTTGATAAGGGTAGTATTGTCCCCAGATAAACATGGTGTGCTTGTTAAGTGGGGCCAGTGTTTCATCCACTGCCGAAAATGTCATCGAAATAATGGCGGGCTTGTCTGAAGGACGCTTGCCCAAAAAATCGCCATAGGCCCGCTCAAGATAATCTAAATCAGGGCAAATCATCTGCATAGCAATGTGTTGGGGGCCGGGCTGGTTATTGATGGTTGGCAGTGCTGCATAATTGGGCAACTGGTCTACTGCATAGCGTACCACCGCCCCAAAGCCATTACCAATACGTGTGCCACCGATCAGGATTTTAGCTTTGGCAGGTGCGGCATCCCCTAACAAACGCATTGTGGTGTGAATGTGTGCACCCGATACTACGCGCTTGGCGGTAAAGCGCTCACCAGTGGCGGTTTCTGCCCCCACAGCACGCCCATTTTCAACCAGAATGCGAGTCACGGTCTGGCTGGTATAAATGTCGCCACCGTGTGCCTGAATCATCTTAGCCAGCGATTGTGTCAACATACCCGATCCACCACGTGGGCGACGCAGTCCCCCTTCGTGATAAAGGGGATGCCACAATGCAAAAGGGGCCGAAAACGCCTCAGATGGGGGTGGGCCAGACTGCGCCGCTATCCAACCCATCAAGCCCTGTATCTGTGATGAGCTAAAGGTATGGCGGATAAAATCGCCATAGCTACGCATGATGGTACTCAGGCGTTCTTGCCACTGACGGCCAAACTTTGGCCCTAATATGAGCTTTCGCATTAAATTTATCGGGGTTGGCGGTGCATTAAAAGTTTCTAGCATGGCATGAGCTAAGGGCCGCCATGTTTGAATAAATTTTTGATAGGCTTCAGCATCAGCAGGTGAAATGGCAGCGATGCTCTCAATGGTTTTATCTATATCGCGGTAGATGAAAGCATGTTGGCCATCTGGAAACGGCGCAAAAAAAATTGGATCACAATCAATATAGTCTAGCCCATAATCAG
>CAZLPC010000280.1:0-3023 GCA_964561305.1 uncultured Anaerolineae bacterium | reverse complement strand
TCAGCGAGCTTCAGATCATCCACAATAGACGTATGATTAATGAGAAGATGCCCCGAACCGCCTAGATCAAATTTAAAGCCGGGCACAATTTCTTCAGTAACAACCGCCCCACCCACAACGTGCCGCCGCTCTAACACACATACTTTATAGCCCGCTTGTGCGATGTAGCCCGCACAAATAAGCGCATTGTGTCCCGCGCCAATCAACAAAACATCATAATTCGGCATTTCCTAATACCCCATCATCACTATTACCGCCAAATAGTCCGCCACTGTGGGATAATAACCTGCAATAAGGTTGTTGCCGCTATGTAAAAGTCAAAAGGCAATGTGATTAGACCTGCCATCACAACTTTTAGGGGGCTAATTTTGAGAGACTGCCTATGTAAAAGAACATAGCGCAACCGAGACAATATGGCATGAAGGATCAACACGAGCCACAGTGCGCCCACCAACGGCCCCATGATAATAGCGGCAAATGGTGTGAGCAGCATGAAAATTCCTACAACACTACTTAAGACCGATGGCAGCATTGAGCCATAGTCTTTCTTTTGAAAACCTAACACAATTGTATTACGTAGCCATCGAGACCGTTTAAAATAATATAATCCCAATGTCGCAGGATAATCGGTTTCTACCCAACTTTGTTTCTCGTTATAGATGGTGTATCCGGCATCAATCAATTGACGTGCCAGCGTGTAATCAGTTCCAGACTTGGCTTGGGCATTAAAGCCTCCGGTTTGGCGCAAAACATCAGCCCGCACTGCGCAATTTCGCCCTAAAAGACCAGAACTATAATGTGGTGCATATAGGTTGGCATAATAATCCACTGCCCACTGATACATAATAAAAGCGCTTTGTTCTTGCACTTTAAGCGGGCGCGAACTGCCATTGACTGCCACATAGCTACCGTTAACGATGGGGGCAATAATACGCACAAACGCATCATCATTCACCAAACAATCAGCATCAGTTAAATAAATAATTTCACCAGTAGCAAAGGGAAAAGCCTTCCGCAAGGCTGCCTGCTTGCCTTCTCCTGCATCTTGCTCTATCACAATAATCATCCGCGCATCAGCATAGTGTTGGGCAACTTCAAGCGTATCGTCGTTGCCACCTGCGCACAACACCAGTTGTTTGTTGGGATAAGTGAGGGCTAGAAAAGCTGAAATATGTTGCTCAATAATCGAAGATTCATTCCATGCAGCAACTAAAATACTAATCAGTGGGGTTTGTTCAAGCGCAGGCAGTGGTTGGGGTTCTAGCTTGGTTGCTTGATCTCTGCGCCACCAGTAATAATTATATAGCAGTGATATCAACACACCTGCGCCAAACAGATACAAACTCTGTTGATTGAGAAACCACCATGCCTGTTTCATTAGTATTGTCCATAATTCGGCATCCTAAAGTCTTTGTTGACTGTAACCCAACCATCACAAGTATGCAACCAAAACAAGCCAGTTTACGGGCTGGCTTGTTATGAATGACTGAAGAGACTACTTATGCAGCAGCAGCGCTCAACTCAGAACCAACCAAATACCCCTCGGCCTCAGACTTGGCTCTGGCAATACTGTAAATCATGACACCATACCCACACTTGGCGGCTACGTCAGCAATACAATAGCCTAATTGCACTGCAACAATCACAGTTGAGGTCGGCTCGTCGGCAAGGAAAGGAATCATATAGACAATAGGATAAAAACCCCATGTGGCCAACAACAGCAACCGAATGTTTGTAAGCAGCGTTTTGGCTTCGCCAGTTTGCTTTTGGATGGCAGCGCCCAGCTCGGTAAACAGCACATATACAATGTACAAGAAGGGGATAGTAGACAACGTACCCCACAGGGCGCGGGTTCCATTATCATCAGAAATTTCGCCCGGATAGCCCAAAACGACCATCAAGGCTGCCGCCGCGGCCAAGCGGAAGGTAAGACTGGTGGTCTGTTTGCGTGTAAGGGCTAAAACCGCCACTAATTCGGCTACCAACAACGGCACAGTCAACAACCAGTCAATATAACGATAAGCATCATTAAAAGACGCGCTCTCGATCTCTACATAGCTACCATCTACAAATGCAAATGCGCCCGACCAACTCTCGAAAATACGAAAATAGTGATAACCCGCAATAGCGACGACCAGCGCCGACATCGTCAGCGCACCCCGATATTTGGGCGCAACTTGGTTCCGCACCAACACAAAATATAAAAACGACGCGAACATGGCCGCAAACGTGAACGAAAAAGCGTTGTACACCAATTCGTACTCAGAAACACTTAGTTCTGACATTACCATATACTCCCATTACCAATACTATACAAATGTAGTGTTAAACCGCCGCATTACACCAATACAACATTAATTCGGCAAGCAATTTGTCACTACCCGCTAATTTAGCGTCACTCGCTAAGTGTGTAATGAATTTTTGATAAACAAAACCTCATACTTTAAGCATTTTCTTCGTCAATCGTTGTATTTACTTATTTATTGCTAATGGGCTTGATCGGCGGGTGGGCTTTCGATTACACTGGTGATCGAATAAGTTGGAAAGGCATTCAAAAAATTATGAAACCAACTGTCGTGGTGGCCATGAGTGGTGGCGTAGATAGCTCGGTAGCAGCGGCCTTGCTGGTTGAACAAGGCTATAACGTGATGGGCATGATGATGCGCCTGTGGGCCGAAGAAACTACCAACGGCTATGGGGGGCATAATCGCTGTTGCACCCCTGATCAAATGGCTGATGCCCGTCGCATCGCCAACCAACTCGGCATTCCGTTTTATGTGCTGGATACCCAACAAGTATTTCGGCAACAAATTGTGCAGTTTTTCATTGACCAGCATACCCAAGGTGTAACCCCCAACCCCTGTATGGCCTGTAATCGGCATATTCGGTTTGAATGGTTGCTGAATAATGCGTTGGCACTGGGAGCCGATTATTTGGCGACGGGCCATTATGCCCGCATTACCGACGGGCCAGATGGTAAGCGCCAGTTGCGCCGCGCCTTTGAAGAGACCTTCGCCCCGATC
>CAZLPC010000279.1:0-4703 GCA_964561305.1 uncultured Anaerolineae bacterium | reverse complement strand
CTCTATTTTGACATTACTGCACCCTTCACCTATTTACAGAAAATGTTATAGCGCAAAACGGGGCACTGCTGTGCCCCACATTTCAATTATTTTGTAGCGGCTTTGGTGCGCTCTAGCATCGTCTCAAATTCGGCTTTGGAATGATCTAGCGCATCCTCTAGGCTATCAATGCTGGCTTGCATGGAAGCATTAAGATAAGGAAAGGCCAGCCACACATTCATAAAGCCAAACATGGTCCCCGTTAAAATACGGAAAAATGGCGTGGTCTCGCGCACATCCCACAATTCAAAAGGTGGATAGCCCAATAGCTGGCTAAATCCGTCTAGTCCAATTGGCCCTAAGCCCAACCATACATATAACCACAACGGCACAGGGCGCAAACGGCGCTTCAAAAACACGCCATAAACTGTGCCAAAGATTACCATAGTTAAGTAAATGGCGATGTCGCGCTGACAGAGGGCGATTTTATAGCCCATTTGCTCATCGCCATAAAAGCTGCGGGCTGCAAACTGCAAATCTGTTGTCCACACTTGCAGATCATTTTGTAGCCGTTCGGTGGTCAATTCATCAAGGGGGATGCCGCTTTGACGGCTATAGGCCTCGCGGAAGGCTTGAGATTGGGGGGCGCGTTCTTCAAAAGAGGTATAGTTCGATTGCACGGACTCTCTGGGATAAAAGGGTTGCTCGCCAAATAAAAATGCCGACCGAAACGCGAATTGATGGCAAGCAAAGCCATACATGCCATAGATGGTTTCGGCGGGGCCAGTTGCCCCCACTTCCATTAGTACAGGCGCGGCAATGGGCAAGCCCGCATAAATGCCTAAAATCAAAATGGCAATTAGCCACCAATTTTTTAGCACCTTAATTTGGCGGCGACGGCGTTTGGCGGTTTTTTCAAATTGTTCTTTAAAACGGTCGTTTAATTTTTCTTGCATAATGTCTTGGCTCATAATACTAACTGACTACCCATCTCCGACCCCGATACGGGCGAGGTTTTCTGCTAATAGTGTTTCGGTCAATAGTCCCCGATGTACGCGCACAATATTACCACCACTGTCAATAAAAATCGTGGTAGGATAGGCCCCACCGACCCGATAGGCGCGTTCGAGTTCCCTAAATTGGTCAATCACCACTGCAAAAGTGATGTTGCGCTCAAGCAGCCATGCCCGCACCACATCATGATCTTCGGCCAGATTAATGCCCACCAACAGCAAATTCTCGCTATCACCATAGCGCCGATGTGCCGCTTCTAGGTAAGGCATTTCGATCACACAAGGGCCGCACCATGTCGCCCAAAAATTGAGGACGACTGGGCGGCCCGGTTGCTCAGTGACTTGGAGGCGTTCGCCTTCAACGGTTAGGGCTGCAAAAGCGGGGGCACGTTCTAGGCGCGGCACATCGGGCAAGCCCACCCACCACACCACAGCAAACGCCGCCATGACTGCTAACAAGGATCCGATGGCGGCGGCTTTTTGCAGCTGTGATGTTTGCTTAAGGCTGGGCACGGAGCGCCGTTTCATCTTCAGCAGTCGCTTCAAATTGAGACAGGTCTGCATAGAGATCGGCGGCCGACACCAAACCGGGATGGAAGGCGCGGATGATACCATTGCCATCTATCAAGTAGCTCATTGGCAAGCCCAATACTTGATACATCTCCCTCACTTCGCCGCGCTCATCCAGCAACACCGGAAACAATAAACTAAATTCATCGGCAAAGCCTTGTGCTTGCTCGGCGCTTTCTTCTTGATTAATGGACAACACCACAAAACCGCGATCTCTTTCGCTGGCGTAGACAGTGTTAAAGTCGGGCATTTCGCGGCGGCAGGGCCCACACCATGTTGCCCAGAAGTTGATCAACACGGCTTGCCCGCGATAGTCGGACAACGAGACGGTTTCGCCCGCCAAATTGGTCAATGTAAAATTAGGGGCAATATCCCCCTTTAGCAAGCCTTCTCTGGCATTTGGGGGGGCAGGGGCAAAGACATAAGGGGCTCCATTAACGCCACTTAGCTTCGCCGAAACAATGTATAAATCTTCTAGTTTGTCTACACCTTCGGTCACGCAGCGTGGATAGGTGTCGAGATCAATGCGGCCATCATAAGCGCCGGCGGTACAAGCCTCTAGGCGAAAAGAAAAGTCGGCCACTGCGCCATCGCTGGCAAAGCGGGCGCTCAAATCGGTGAGGCCGCCCGACATAATCAGTACCCCAATCAGCAGCAATAATACCCCGCTTGCCAATTCTACTTTACGCATGTTGCGTTTGAGACCCTTCATAAGGGTTGTAGATTGATTAAAGGCTAAGGCTGTCAGCAAAAATGGCACACCCAATCCCATGGAGTAAGCTGTGAGCAACACCCCCGCCGTCAATAAAGAGCCGCCCGTACTGGCATCGGCGGCCAGTGCCAAGACTGCTGCATAAACAGGGCCAATGCAAGGTGTCCAGCCAGCCGAAAACACTAAGCCTAAGCCATAGGACGCGCCATAGCCATGATTTTGGCCAGCCACTTGCAGTTTACGGGTGTCGCTAACCAGTGCCAGTTGCAACGAGGCAATCGCTCGGTTCCAAAAATCACCAAGACTGGTGGCTTCATTTAAGGGTTTGCGGAACAGCGCCAAAATACCTAACAAAAGCACCAGTGCCCACAAGGCCGGACGCTGTGTTTCCCATGTGGCATAACTGCCGTCTAGTGTGCCGCCAAATGCCCAAAACAGGTATACAAACAAAAGACCACCCACCACTACCGAAAACAACATGGCTGGCAAAAATTGTGTTTTCCAAGCGTCGGTTAAACGCAGCAGATAAGTGAAGATAGGGTCTAAAACACGCATCACATAAAGGCCAAAGAAGATGATGGCCACACCGCCCAAGCGGATTAACAAAGTGGGGATGTCTACGCCTACACTATTGAGAAAAGAAGATGCGGCGGCTGTAAGCAATCCAAAGCCGACAAAAAATGATGTAAAACCCAGCACAAAAAACACGCCGTGTACAAAAGTGGTAAATCGCTGGTGGTTGCTTTTGCCTGCTTCATTTGTAGCACGCCCACCCATATAGCCGACATAAGCCGGCACTAATGGCAATACACATGGCGAAATAAAAGAGACGAATCCCGCCAAGAACGCCAGCCCAATGCTTAAATTTTCTGCTTGCACTGTTTTTTACCTTTACCTCATCTATCGCTACTTTAAAGATTGGATGATAGGCAGCTTCTATTACGTCCGTAAAGAAACCCTAACAGTTTTTGCATTCATGACCTGTTGATAGAGCCACCGCGCCGCTACGACACTTAATTCTACACGACCAGCAGGGGCAAGCCGTCCTGTTCCTAGATCATTATGGCGGAATGTACCCTGCAAAAGGGTATGATCTGCTAATTCAAGCGTCCATGTGTCGGCTACATCAAGCGATAGGGGGCGGATGGCCGCTGTATAGATAGATTCGGGTGGAAAACATGCCGCCAACTTCACTTGCTGATCGTCCGTTTGCACGAAAACAGCATGTTGCCGACGGTCTAACACAAGCTGCAAATGGTGTTGAGTTATAGTCGCCTCAGCTACAACGGGTTGAACGTGCGCCGCTTGCAGCCAGCCTTGCCCTGACCGCAACCACCACGCCCCGTGATCATCTTGTAGGCCATAATCCACCCGCAAAAGCCCGCCATGCCCAAGCGTGGTACATACGGGCGCAGCGCCATCGGCATACGACCGGATAGCCGCCGACGGCGCAACCACTTCTACAAATAGCGGCTGCTCAATTTGGGTAGGGTGTGGATAATTGGCTTCTAGCATAGGTTGAATGGCTGTTTTAGGAATATAGCCGCCGTCAATCTGCACCCAGTCACCCATTACCCCCAATAGTTGATGTACGCTGTCTGGCCATAAGATGTGGGGTGTGCTGCTAATGATATTGGGCCAGCGATAGAGCGATGTGGCATCAAATAAGCGCCCCATCCCTGATGGCACAGCCTGATTTAGGTGCAGTGTTGGTGCAAGCTGTCTGCCGCTAACCGAAAGCCCAACCAGCTTCAAAAAGTCACGCCGCGAGAGATTCATCTATAGACTCCTCTTGGGGCGTTATGGCCACACGCCATAATGCCCACCCTAACCCCAACAATGCCCCCGCCAAACCCCAAAACGGCAGGCGTTCCCAAATTCCTAATAGAGTTTCATTCGGAAAATCGGGCGCATAATAATGAGAGTGTTGCACATTCTTAAAGAGCATCAGGCCAAATGTCATGGGTATGGCCAACGCACCACCTAACCCACCAAACAACACTGCCGACAGCAATAATCGTTGTGTGCCCAAAACATGGTCACCAAAACGATGAAATATACCCAATGCTAACAGACCAAAAGCCAGCCCCGCGCCCAAAGCTGCCGTTAGCGGCATATAGGTACTTTCGGTCGAAAGCCACACCAGCAGCATGACACCATAAAACACTGCCAAATAAATATGGCGATCTGTTCGTGAGGGGATAGTGAATGTTAGCTTGATTGCCCACACCTTTCATCGAAATTGTTTAGCATAATGATAGAAACAAAGCGACTGAATGTGAAGGATGGGTCTGGTATGGATATAAAAGTTACCCGCGAAAAGCTCGAAAACCTGAATCTTTTTAACAGTTTGCCCAATGATGTTTTGGGCGAATTGGCCGAGCAATGCCGTTTGGTACAGGTGCCAGCAGGTGATTTGTTGTTTAAAC
>CAZLPC010000278.1:1557-4731 GCA_964561305.1 uncultured Anaerolineae bacterium | reverse complement strand
AACAATGGCTCAATTTGAACGTAACAAGCCCCATGTAAACATAGGGACAATTGGCCACGTAGACCACGGCAAGACGACGCTGACCGCAGCGATTACCAAGACGCTGGGGATGAAGGCGATGGCGCAATATACGAAATATGAGGATATTGACAACGCCCCCGAAGAGCGTGCGCGTGGGATTACGATCCAAATCCGTCACGTCGAGTATGAGACGGAAGCACGTCACTATGCGCACGTAGACTGTCCGGGACACCGCGACTACATCAAGAACATGATCACGGGTGCAGCGCAAATGGACGGTGCGATTTTGGTAGTGAGTGCGCCGGACGGTCCGATGCCTCAGACCCGCGAACACGTATTGCTGGCGCGTCAAGTGGAAGTGCCCGCGATGGTGGTGTTCATCAACAAAGTAGACCAAATGGACGACCCTGAACTATTGGAATTGGTGGAACTGGAAATGTCGGAGCTGCTAGCCAGCTATGGCTTTCCTGAAGACACGCCAATGGTACGTGGGAGTGCGTTGGCGGCAGTAGAAGCACCGGACGACATTAGCCACGCGGCGTATGCGCCAATCTTGGCATTGATGGATGCGGTGGATGCGTGGATACCAACCCCAGAACGCGAGCGTGACAAGCCATTCTTGATGCCTGTCGAAGATGTGTTCAGCATCAAGGGGCGTGGTACGGTGGTGACGGGTCGCGTCGAGCGTGGCACGTTGAAGAAGGGCGAGGAAATCGAGATCATCGGCTTGGAAGAAGAAAGCCGCAAGACGGTGGTAACGGGGATTGAAATGTTCCATAAAGAATTGCCCTCGGCGGAAGCTGGCGACAACGCGGGGATTTTGTTGCGCGGTGTTGAGCGCGACGACATCCAACGCGGGATGGTGTTGGCCAAGCCGGGTTCAATCACACCTCACACCAAATTTAAGAGCGAGGTGTATGTGTTGCGGAAAGACGAAGGTGGTCGTCATAAGGCCTTCTTCACTGGCTATCGCCCCCAATTCTACATCCGCACCGTAGATGTGACGGGCGTGGTACATCTGCCCGAAGGTGTAGAGATGGTGTTGCCCGGCGACAACGTGAACTTGGTCGTCGAACTCACCAAGCCGGTGGCGCTAGAGCAAGGCTCGAAGTTTGCCATCCGCGAAGGTGGTCTCACTGTCGGTGCTGGTATCATCACCGAAATCATTGAGTAATTTGTACATTACCTAGCCCATAACTAACTGAGGACTACAGATGAGCAGCAAGCCTTATAAAAACAAAATTCGCATTCGGCTCAAGGCTTACGATCATCGAGTGCTCGATCAATCGGCGCGTCTAATTGTTCAAAATGCCGAGCGCACTGGGGCCCGCGTAGTGGGCCCTGTGCCTTTGCCCACCAAGCTAGAACGCTTTACCGTTCGGCGCTCTAGCTTTATTGACAAAGACTCGCAAGAACATTTTGAGATTCGTACTCATTTACGGTTGATTGACGTACTTGACCCAGATAACAAGACGATTGACACCCTCATGCGCCTAAACCTGCCTGCTGGTGTTGATATTGAAATCAAGATCTAAAGCCAAAGCGTCAAGATTTGAGTTCATGAGCATTGGGGATGATGTGATGCGTGCCCATCGCAGTCCCCCCGGAGGCAAGAGATGAAAGGCATTATCGGAAGAAAAGTCGGTATGACCCAAATATTCGCTGAGAATGGCGATGCCGTTCCAGTGACAGTCATAAAAGCCGGCCCCTGCTACGTAACACAACTCCGCACACCAGATAGCGACGGCTATCGTGCGGTGCAACTGGGTTTCGAGGAATTGCCAGCGCGTCGCAATGGCTCCTCGCGCTTAACCCAGCCCGAACAAGGGCATCTCCGTCGGCAAGCACTACGCACTAAAGAGGTCGAGTTACCCGATTTGCGCGTATTGCGCGAGTTCCGTTTGGCCGAAGAAGAGCAAAACGGACTTGAAGAAGGGCAAACGATTACGGTTGATACATTTGAAATCGGCGATTTGGTAGACATTATCGGAACCAGCAAAGGTCGTGGTTTCGCGGGTACTATCAAGCGCCACAATTTCAATCGTCAGCCTAAAACACACGGACAATCTGACCGTGAACGTGCGCCCGGTTCGGTGGGTGCGTCGGCCTTTCCGGGCCGTACCTTTAAGGGTACGCGCATGGCCGGCCACATGGGTAGCGAGCGCGTGACCGTTCAAAACCTTGTTGTGCAAGTCATTGATGCCGAACACCACTTGTTGGCGGTTCGTGGCTCGGTGCCCGGCGCAAGGGGTGGTCTCGTCCTCATCAAAGAATCCGCTAAAAACCGTCGTCGCAAGAAATAGATGCCGGTTAAGAGACTGAAGGAGTAAAATTCGATGCAAGTACCGGTTCTTAATATCGCCGGTCAGCAAGTGGACACCGTTGATCTGCCCGAAAGCATTTTTGGCGCAAAGATTAACGTGGGCTTGATGCATCAGGCATACGTCCGCCAAATGGCAAATGCGCGTCAAGGAACCCACAAGGTCAAGACACGCGGCGAGAACAATCGTACCAAAGCAAAGTGGTATCGCCAGAAAGGAACTGGGCGGGCACGCCACGGTTCTCGGAATGCGCCCATCTTTGTTGGTGGTGGTGTCGCACATGGGCCCAAGCCCCGCGACTATACCCGAGATATGCCCAAGAAGATGCGTCAGGGCGCGTTGCGCTCGTTGTTGTCGGTCTTGGTGCGCGATGGTCAACTGATTGTAGTGGACAGTATTACCCTTGATGATCATAAGACCAAAGCGATGGAAGCTGTTTTAAGCAATTTGGTGGGCGAGGCAAGTGCTTTGATCTTGTTGGCCGACCGCAACGAAAACGTGGAACGGGCGACACGCAATTTGCAAAATGCCATGACACTTCGCACACAATATTTGAATGTGCGCGATGTGCTGAAGCACGACAAAGTGATTTTGCCGCTCGATTCTTTGGAATTTATCACCAACTGGCTTGAACTGCCAGCCAAGGTGAACTAGGAGTATCGCCATGGCCGATTTGTCAATTTACGATGTGCTTGTTCGCCCTGTCATAACCGAAAAATCGAATCTCTTGCAAGAGACCCTCAATCAATACACATTTGAGGTGGACATGCGGGCGAATAAGATTCAAATCAAAGATGCCGTCGAACTCATCTTTGAGGTTTCGGTTCAAGAT
>CAZLPC010000278.1:0-1547 GCA_964561305.1 uncultured Anaerolineae bacterium | reverse complement strand
GTCGTCGTGGTCGCAAGTTTTATGTACGTAAGCAAGCGTGGAAGAAGGCGATTGTGACCGTCGCTCCCCGCGATAAGATCAATCTGTTTAATACCTAAACACAGAGGACGAGCGCGGCAGATAACCAAATTGGTTGGGATTTAGTGCCGCCACTGGAGACAAAAAACCAATGCCTATCAAGTATTATAAACCGACATCGGCAGGTCGCCGTGACATGACGGGCCACAACTTTGATGAACTAACCAAAGGTGCACGCCCCGAAAAAAGCCTGCTAGAACCCCTAAAAAGCCGCGCCGGGCGTAACAACAACGGCAAAATTACGGTGCGGCACCGTGGGGGTGGCCACAAGCGCATGTACCGCATTATTGACTTTAAGCGCAATAAGCTGGGGATGCCCGCCGAGGTTGTCACGATTGAGTATGACCCGAACCGTTCGGCTCGTATCGCAAAATTGGTCTATGAAGATGGAACCAAGACCTATATCATCGCACCACTCGGCCTAAAAGTGGGCGATAAATTGATGAGTGGCCAAGGGGCCGATATTCAAACCGGGAACGCGCTACCACTCAGCGATATTCCGTTGGGTACGATGGTTCACAACATCGAACTGCAACCCGGCAAAGGCGGGCAAATGGCCCGCGCTGCTGGAACCAGCGCCCAAATCTTGGGTAAAGAAGGCATTTATGTGACCTTGCGCTTGCCCAGCGGCGAGGTGCGGCGTGTACACGAACGTTGCATGGCGACTATCGGGCAAGTGGGCAACACCGATCACGGTAATGTCAAGCTGGGTAAAGCAGGCCGCAAGCGTTGGATGGGTTGGCGGCCGACTGTGCGTGGCTCGGCGATGGACCCCAGCAGCCATCCTCATGGTGGTGGTGAAGGCCGCACCGGTATCGGTATGGCAGCGCCCAAAACCCCATGGGGTAAGCTGGCGTTGGGTGTTAAGACGCGCCACAACAAACGCACTGACCAATATATTGTGCGTCGTCGTGCCAATAAACGTAAGTAATTTTGAGGAGACAGGTAACTAATGTCGCGTTCATTAAAAAAAGGGCCATACATTTCGCCCAAGTTGCTCAAGAAAGTTGATCAACTGAACGACAAAGGCGAAAAACGTGTGATCCGCACTTGGAGTCGGGCCAGCACCATCTTTCCACAGATGGTCGGCCACACGATTGCGGTGCATAACGGTCGCCACCATGTGCCGATTTACATCACAGAAACGATGGTCGGTCACAAATTAGGCGAGTTTGCACCCACCCGTACTTTTAAGGGACACATTCAAGACGGCAAAAAGAAGAAATAGGAGAATTGCCCAATGGATGTACGTGCAAAAGCCAGCCATTTACCCATTTCTGCCCAAAAAATGCGCTTGGTCTGTGATCAAGTGCGGGGTATGGATGCTGAAGAGGCCCTTGTGGTGCTTCAGTTTATGCCCCAAAAGGGTGCCGAGTTTCTGCGGAAACTCGTTGCGTCGGCATTAGCTAATGCCGAAAATAATTTCGAGCTAAATCGTCAAGATATGTATATCAAGACGGTTTATGCCA
>CAZLPC010000277.1:0-4757 GCA_964561305.1 uncultured Anaerolineae bacterium | reverse complement strand
TTGGCCGGCTTCCCCAACTGTGAAGGCTTCCCCAACGTTGAAATCGTGACCTATCAAGGTGCTGGTACTTGGGCTGAATTCTGGGCCGCTGGCGCTGAAGAACATCTCGGTTGCGACCCCAGCATCTTCCAAGTCGAACAACTCGAGTTCTCGGTATTGTTGACCGTCATTGATGCCAGCACTCCCACCCAAGACCGTCCCAACGCTTGGACACTCGGTTGGGGTCCTGACTATGGTGATGCCAACAACTGGGTAAACGACGTTTTGAGCTGCACCAGCGACAACGCTTTCTTGCGCGAATGCACCAACCTCGACGATCTAATTGACGAAGCTGCTCGCGAAGCTGATCCTACCCGCCGCGCTGAACTGTATGCTGAAATTGAAGAAGGTTTCTTTGGTGAAGAGGGCGAATACCCGATTGCCCCCATCTTCTTGCGTTCAGACTTCAGCTTGGTTAAACCTTGGTACACTGGCCCCTTCGAGACCGATGGTCTCTTTGGTGGTGCCCACTGGGATGCTTATAGCATCGACATGGCTGCCAAGTTAGCCGCTCAAGGCGAATAAGCTCATAAATTAGCACTATCTTTGTGCTGATGCTGCACGCCCCCTGTTTATATAACAGGGGGCACAGCCATAACCCTGCAAAAGCCCTGTTGCACCGTTAGTAACTAATTCTACGCTCTGGGTATTCTTGCAGCATCAGCACTAGCACAACCCCACACATCCCCCTACAATAGAAATTATCAACAATCCATTGCTTCATAATTTTAGGACACCAAACCATGCACAGTGTGTTAATTTTGGATGGGGATATTAGCTTCATCATTCGGCTACGGAAAGCACTTGAAACACAAGGTTTCGAGGTTAAAACAGCGCGGCGGCCCCAAACAGCCTATGAGGAAATTGCAGCCCAAACCTATCATATTGCAGTGGTTGACATCGATTTTGAAAATTTTACGACAATCTTAAAGCATTTGCAGGCCAGTCATCCACAGTTACCCATTATTCTGTCGGGACACAGCGAAGAAGATGCTATCCAAGTCAATCGAACTAAGACCCAAGCCTATATCAATAAACCTTATATCGCCCGCGATCTAATTACAATTATTGAATGGACATTAGCCAAGGTTTCCCACACCGACCACATCAGCGAGCAAGGTAACGCTAATGAAGATTGGTTGGATAGGGCATCTCTTATTGAAGAGCCACCCATTGATGAAAGTGCCACAATTGGCGATATGATGGCAGCTTTACTGCAAAACCCCGATCATGATCTGCTTATTGGTGAAAATCCTCCTGATAGCTTGCCCGAATCTACAGCACAGCTAGTGCAAAACCTATGGATTAATGAGCCGCCGATTTTACCTGAAGATTCAGTGGCTAGCCGTGTCTTGCGTCTTAGTAACGACGATGCACAGTTGGCCAATTTACTGCACCTAAAACCACCGGCCTTCACTATTCTGCCGCTTCCATCTTGGCAAACCCCACCCACTGCCGATGAACAAGCCAAAATATTGACCTTGTTGGGCGAAATACCACACATGATTTTGCCACCCCCCACCAATGCTTCGGCAGCCATGACCCAACCTTTGGGACTACCAGAAATTGACCTCATCCCAGAAGACCCAACCCCTATGCCAGATCGTGTTCAGCGCGTGGATCGCTTAAATTTAGACTTATTAGATGCCCTTGCCGAAGCCGAACATGCCGAAGACACACGTCTACAAGCCGCATTGCAAAATATAAACACCATATCCACCGATCCCATAACCTTGCTAGAGCCAGCCCAAGAGCGACTTGTAGCCACAACGGTTCAAGAGATCACTCAATCCATGGGCATTGTGTTAGATGATGTAGAAGATGAATCCGATAACTCACTGCTGCCAACTGAGGACGAAGCCGAAGCAACACTTGTGGCACAAGCTGCGCTGCAACTGACCCAACTTTCTTTAGAAAGCGCCGCCATCGGCACATTATTAACCTATGATGGGCGTATTATTGCCAATATTGGAGACATCTCCAAGTCGGTTTGGCAAGATGTAGCGGCCCAAATTAATGCTGCATGGAGACAAAGCGATGGCAGCAATACACGCCTAGTCTATCGAATGCTAGATCGCCACGGCCAAGTGCTGATGTTTAGCCTCAAAACTGCTGATGACCTGACGTTGACATTGATTTTTAGCGCCAATACTCCTTTAAAGGTAATTCGGAGACAAGCCAAGCGCATTACAGAAGCCCTAGCCAATGTAGAGCCAGATGCACTTTCAGCCGAACTAGGCACAGCGCTGGCAGTTCTCGAAGAACCGCCAGCCGCCATCACTACCCCTAGCCGCCCCACCGATTTAAAACCGCCCGCCGAGCTTGGCACAACTGTAGTGGTTGCCGAAACCACACCCAAACCCCCACGCGATGACAGCAGTTATGCAGGCTATGCGTTGGTGTGGTTGCTGCAAAACCAGATTATTGTTGTAGACGACAGCTTTAAGACCGCACTAGAAATATGGCTAAAACGGATTGCTGAGGATGAATTATGGGAGATTGTTGCTGTTGATATTCAAGAGGGTTGGATTAACCTACATATCGAAGCACCGGCTAAAATCTTGCCTTCCGACATTGCCACAACGTTGATGCGCCAAACCGAACAAGCTATTTACGATGCCTATGCTACACTCCGCGAGACAGCTTCTCCAATCTGGTCAGATAGCTATAGCATTCTTACGCCCGGTCGTTTAATGCACGAGCGCGAAATTGAGCGTTTTGTTCGCTATCATACCTTAGCCGACACATAAAAAAACCTTGTCGCAATAGTATTATTGCGACAAGGCATCCACATTAGGGAGCGTCTCTGGCAAATTTTATGGGTAAATGCCGCGTGTCATAGTGGCACGTGCCACCCGATCAATCGCATACATTTGTGCAGCAGTCCGCATGGTAACATCGTGCTTCTCAGAAAA
Source organism: uncultured Anaerolineae bacterium (assembly GCA_964561305.1). Taxonomy (GTDB): domain Bacteria; phylum Chloroflexota; class Anaerolineae; order Aggregatilineales; family J027; genus J027. Next base: position 1,803 of record CAZLPC010000277.1, on the reverse strand, counting down.
TTCGGCCACATTGTCATAGGCTTTCAATAAAATACGACGCAGTTGGCGGAACACTTCTTCAACATCCCATGAGAACATTTGCAAGTCTTGTACCCACTCAAAATAGGAAACGGTTACACCACCTGCATTGGCCAAAATATCGGGCACAACGGTAATACCACGCGCCTGCAAGATTTCATCGGCGATAGGGCTGGTGGGGCCGTTTGCGCCTTCGACAATGAGCTTGGCTTTAATCTTTTGGGCGTTGCGCTCGACAATTTGATTTTCTAGGGCAGCTGGGATCAGTACGTCGCAATCCAATTCAATTAATTCTTGGTTGCTGACAAAATCTACATCGTTATGATCATCGGCATATTCTTTAAGTGTGGGGATAGGGCGGCGTTTTTGACGAGTATAGTCGAAGAGGGTTTGTACATTAAGGCCATTGGGGTTATAGACCCCGCCACTAACATCGCTTACGCCTACAATCTTGAAACCACGTTGCTGGGCATAGAGCGCGGCATAAGAGCCGACATTACCAAACCCTTGAATAACAATGCGAATATCTTGATTATCAAAGTTTCCTTCGCGGCGTAAGGCTTCTTCCATGATAATGATCGCGCCGCGCCCAGTGGCTTCCTCGCGGCCTTCGCTGCCACCAATGTTCAGTGGCTTCCCAGTGACAACTGCTGGCACAGAATAGCCCATCGTCATCGAATAGGTATCCATCATCCATGCCATTGTCTGAGAATTAGTTCCCATATCGGGTGCAGGAATATCACCATGCGGGCTGATAATGGAGACCAATTCTGAGGTAAAGCGGCGTGTTAGGCGCTCGTTTTCCATTAGCGATAACTCGTTAGGATCAACGATAACACCGCCTTTTGCTCCACCATAGGGCAAGCCCACCAGCGCGCACTTCCACGTCATCCACATAGCAAGGGCCCGCACTTCGTCTAACGATACATGCGAGGCATAACGCATACCCCCCTTAGATGGGCCCAAAACAATGTTATGATGTACCCGATAGCCGGTATACATTCTAACGTCGCCGTTATCCATTTTTACGGGAAAATTAATGGTATATTCGCGCTTTGGATGGCGCAAAAACTGTTGCAAACTTTCGTCTAAACCTAACCGTGAGGCTGCATGATCAAATTGGGCAAGGGCTGTTTCATAGGCTTTGCTCGACGCATGATCAGGTGACATCATAATAGCGGTCTGACTGTGATTCATTGCAAAGATAGCTCCTCGTAAATATTGGATAGAGTTGAACCGCTGACGATACATATCGTAGCAAATTTTAGGATTAAATAGTTCACTTCTTTTTTAAGATTATTTGGTCATTCGACTAAATTTTAGTTAAATTATAACATATTTTGCCAAAATACAGATCAAACAAAAACCCGACACGAAGTCGGGTCGCTTTTTTTAATACAGTAGAGTAGAGTAGAGTAGAGTTAACTGACTCTAAATCGAATTGAATCTACTTCTTCGCCATCAATACTAATTTCGACGCGCCAGTTGCCAGTTGGCCACCGAATTTGGGGGTCGTCAGGGTTGCTGGCGACAAATTGATCAAAGTCTAGGCCCAGCACCACACTACCCACATCGCTAGCCACTTGTGTTTCTAGCACATTGCCGATTTGACCATTAGGGCTAATAAACCGCGCCGAAACAGTAGCACCATCATGGTCATTAAGCTTAACAACCACATTCAAGTCTTCGTTGCTACGAAACTGCTGGGTTTGTGTAAGCCCCAAAATATTGCTGCTATCGCCGCGTGCCGTATAGCTAACATTGTAACTGCCACTTGCACAAGAG
>CAZLPC010000276.1:0-4769 GCA_964561305.1 uncultured Anaerolineae bacterium | reverse complement strand
CAGCAGGCGTGCGGGCCATTGGTGGTTTAGGCATGTTGGTATATCAGGGTGCGGCCGCATTTGAGCTTTGGACAGGGCAACAGGCCCCCGTCGAAGTCATGCGCCAAGCGGCCCAAGTTGTATTGGAGATGAAAAAGGATGAATAATACCCGTTTGCGTTTTTTAAGTGCGGGCGAAAGCCATGGCCCCTTGTTAACAGCTATTTTAGAAGGAATGCCCGCCGGCCTTGAAATTACACCCGATTATATCGCGCATGAGCTAGAACGCCGTCAAAGTGGGTATGGCGCGGGCGGGCGCATGAATATTGAGCGCGACTATGCCCGCATTACCAGTGGTTGGATGGCGGGCAAAACGACCGGCAGCCCCATTAGCCTTATCGTAGAAAACCGCGACTGGAAAAATTGGGCCGAGCGCGACATTACTCCCATGACCACGCCGCGTCCCGGCCACGCTGATCTGACAGGCACACTAAAATATGGCTATGATGATTTACGCCTATCTTTAGAACGGGCCAGCGCCCGCGAAACGACTATGCGCGTTGCGGTGGGCGCGTTTTGTAAGAAACTGTTGGCCGAGTTTGGGATTGTTGTTGGGGGCTATGTGACTGAGATTGGTGGCGAAAAAGCCACTTTTAACGACGACCCGCCCGACTACTTGGCCCGCTTTGCGGCTGCTGAAGCCTCTGATGTGCGCTGCCCCGATCCCGATGCCACCGAGCGTATTCATAACGCCATTCATCAAGTGAAAATAGACAAAGACACCTTAGGTGGTGTGATTGAAGTAGTGGTATTGAACTTGCCACCCGGTTTAGGATCGCATGTGCATTATGATCGGCGCATGACCGGACGCTTGGTGGGCGCGGTATGTAGCGTACAAAGCATTAAAGGCGCAGAGGTGGGCACAGCCTTTGAAAATACCCAAAAGCGCGGTACACAAGTGCATGATGAGCTATTGCTAAGTAACGATGGCCAATTGTTTCGCAAGACCAACCGCGCTGGTGGCCTAGAAGGGGGTATGACCACGGGCGAGCCATTAATTGTGCGGGCCGCCATGAAACCCATTAGCACCACGCTCACCCCACTCGACTCGGTGAATTTGGCGACTGGCCAACCCGATGTGACGGTGTATGAACGCAGCGACTTTTGCGCGACACCGCGTGCTGTGCCGATTATTGAGGCGATGGTGGCGCTGGTGCTGGCCGATGCACTGCTTGAAAAACTTGGTGGCGATTCGATAGACGAGATGCGCCCACGTTTTGAGGCCCTTAAGCGCGGCAATATCTCTGACTTTGCATTGCACAATAGCGAATGGCGATTTGGCTATGAATAAATTGATCTTAACAGGCTTTATGGGTACAGGCAAAAGCACCCTCGCGCATCATCTAGGCGAAAAAATGGGCATTAAGCATGTAGATACCGATGCTTTGGTTGTACAAGCCACAGGCATGAATGTTATTGAAATTTTTAGACGCTTTGGCGAAACGGGTTTTCGGGCATGGGAGGCAGGTATACTGCGTGAGTTAATGGCCGATCCTGAACCGATGGTAATTAGTGGAGGCGGGGGCTTGTTTCTTGACCCCAATAACCGTAAATTGGTGGCGGGCGCAACCGTCATTTGCCTAAACGCTCGCCCCGATGTCATTTTAGAACGTTTAATAGAGACCACCGACCGTCCCTTGCTGCGTGTGGAAGATCCGCTAGCAGAAATTAAGCGATTATTGCTCGCCCGCCAACCCGTCTATAGCCAGTTTCGTTGGCAGGTAGACACCTCAGAGCAAACACCTGCCGAGTTAATTAATCATGTTCAAGCTATTTGGGAGCGTGATCAGCGTTTACGCAGTAATGAGGTGTCTGTTATTACACCCGAAGGCTTTTACCCTATTTTGTTTCAGCGCGGCGCTTTGCAAACCCTTAAAGAAATTTTGGACGTGCATGGTTGTTGGGGCCATCGCTTAATTGTGGGGACAGATGAGCATGTGGCTGATTTATATGGCCAACGGGTGTTGCGTCAATTAGAAAATGCTGCACTGGTGAAAATGCCTGCTGGTGAATCTGCTAAAAATCTTAACACCGTCGGCATGATTTATGATGAGTTGGCGCGGCTAGGCATGGATCGAAATGGCGTGATTATTGCTTTGGGCGGCGGCGTGGTAGGTGATACTTTTGGCTATGTGGCTGCTACCTATCTGCGTGGGGTGCGCTTTGTGCAAATTCCGACGACACTCTTGGCGATGGTAGATTCATCGGTGGGCGGCAAGGTTGGGGTAGATGTGCCGATGGGCAAAAATTTAATCGGTGCCTTTAAGCAGCCCAATTTGGTGATCATTGATCCGGATGTGCTGAATAGCTTGCCGCAAGAGGAGCATATTTCAGGCATGGCCGAGGTGATCAAACACGGGTTGTTATCCGGCAATCAGCACCTGCTAGATCTGTCGCTGCCGATGAATGTGCGGTTGCGCGATGCTGTGCAAGTGAAAATTGATATTGTACAACGCGATCCTTATGAACAAGGCGAACGCGCATACCTCAATTTGGGTCATACCTTCGCTCATGCCATCGAACGGGCTAGCATGTATCAATGGCGGCATGGCGATGCGGTGGGCGTGGGCCTTATTGCGGCGGCTAGGCTATCGCAAAAACTCGGCTTTTTGGATGCTGATGAGCGCGGCCAAATTGAGAATGTGGTGGAGCGGGCGGGTTTGCCCGTTTCCATTGGCTATCTTAATCCGCATTTGATCTGGGACGCGATGGGAACGGACAAAAAATGGCGCGATGGCCAGTCACAATTCGTTGTTTTGCGCGGCATTGGCCAGCCCGATATTGCCCGCAATGTATCGCGGGAGATGATAATAGAAGTGTTGGAGAGCTTGCGTGATGACTGAACAAATATGGGTGTTGCACGGCCCCAACTTGAACTTGTTGGGCCTGCGCGAGCCAGATATTTATGGGCATTTGACCCTTGAAGATATAAACCAACGCTTGCTGACCGAAGCAACGACATTGGGGATAGGCCTACAAACAATGCAATCTAATTATGAGGGCCAACTGATTGAGTGGGTGCAAGCTGCCCGCACTGCGGCCAATGGGCTAATCATCAACCCCGGTGGCTATACCCACACCTCAATCGCCTTGCGCGATGCTATCGTAGGGGTGGGTTTGCCAACGGTCGAGTGCCATTTGTCCAATATCTATGCCCGCGAGGAATTTCGACATTATTCGTATCTATCGGCAGTGTGTGTGGGGCAAATTTGCGGCTTTGGTTGGCACAGCTATATATTGGCATTGCACGCACTGGTTCAAAAGTTGCGCGCCTAGTCTGTGCTGACAATGGGTGGAGTTTGGTTGTCCACAACACGATTGCGCTCGATCTGATAGAGAATAAACATTATAAAGACAATTAAAATACCAATGGTAAAATCAACTTGAATCGTTACTTCTTCCAGATTGATTAATTGCACCGAATAGAACGCCAGCATCGCCAAGAAAAAGTTGTTAATAATTTTGCCCACAAACATTGGCAGCAAGATTTTCTTCACTGGATATTTGACGATGGCTAAGGGCCAAATGATAGCATCGTCGGGCAAGACTGAGGCCGATGCTATAAAAATAAGCCATGGAATAGTGCGGGGGTGGCGCTTAATACTGCGCTGTATCCAGCGATAAAAACTACTGTTTTCGGGCGATTGAATGGGGGCCGTTAGACCGCGAGCGATCAAATAAGAGTTGATCTCGCCAATGCCGGCCCCCGCACCAGTGGCTACACTTAAAATAAAAATAGTGGATACGCTCTCACTAATGAACGCAATATTCATAAGTGGGATAGAGTAGGGAATTTGCACCAAAATTGAGGTATTGGCCACCAATGCCAAAAAAAACAACCCCACTGCACCACCAACCACGCCTTCTTCATTGGCGATCCAGTGGCTTAAATCGGCCAAGCCCACCTGTATGTCGGCGTAAAATGTGGTTAGGGTGAAGGCCCACAACAATAAAAGCGCAATACTGGTTAGCACGATATACTTGGCTGCGATCCAACGCGGATGGGTGATTGGCATGAAAAAAATCCTCTGATTGACGGTGGGTTTGCTTTCATAGGGTAAACAGAAATTAATCTTTTGTCTAGCGATGGTTGTGGTGCATACGTAGACGAATCGTAGTTGACAGCACAACGGGGCGGGTGCTAGCATCAACAATCTATCCAACCGTTGAAGGTGTAAACCCGTTCTGCATCGTTTAAGAAGCTATTTTTTTGAGGAGGCATAACGCTTATGCCCATTAAAATTGACCGCCGCAACTCTGCCCTGCATTTTGGACGACCTGCCCGCAGTAATGGTCGCATCACTTTTTTCGTGGCGTGGTTAGGAGCAATGTTCTTTGTATTGAGCGTCATTTGGCAGTTCGATAGTGTGCAGCCAAGTGTAATGGCGGTTGTGGCTGGCCCTGCCACCGCCACCCCCGACGGTGTAACGCTTGCTCAATTGGGCCAAGATGCCTATTGGAAGGGCGACCTGATTAATGCGGTCTATTATTATGGCTTGGCTTCTCAAATTGAGCCGAATAATACGGTGATTCAGTTTGAATATGTGCGGGTGTTGGTTTATGCCAGCTATGAAGGGCGGGGCTCGCGCTATTTAGCCCAAGATGCGCTTGCTGTGGCTAGCCGTACCGTACAGCTAGTTCCTAATGATCCCCATGCCCAAGCTGCTTATGCCAATGCGCTAATTGCCAACCGCCGCAGCGATGAGGCCGCGGCGGCAGCTCTCAACGCCA
>CAZLPC010000275.1:0-4777 GCA_964561305.1 uncultured Anaerolineae bacterium | reverse complement strand
CCAGCCCGACGCTAACATTGTTATGGTCGAGTTTGTATCATATACGTGTGGATTTTGTGGACGCTTCCATCGGGAAACATTGCCCGCACTGATCGATCATTATGGTGATCAATTTGCCTTTGTTATGCGCGATTTTCCGCGTAGTGACAGCGAAGTGACGCTGAATGTCATTGCTCGTTGTGCTTATGAGCAAAGCAATGATCAGTTTTGGGCGTTTACCGATCAGTTTTGGTTTAATCAGGTGCAAGATCAATTGCCGCTAAATGATCAGACCATTAACCAATTTATTTCTAACGCAGCCTTAGATGTCGAGCAACTGAATACCTGCTTGGCCGACGAGCGCATTTATGATGTTGTGCTAGATGATCGGCAGTTTGGTGCGGTGTGGGGAGTAACGGGTACGCCCGCGTTTTTCGTGAATGGTGTGCCGGTGGCAGGGGCCCAACCCTTGCCCTATTTCCTTGATTTAATTGATGATTTGTTGCGCCAACAGGGGATTACACCCCCTGCTCGCACCTAACAATTTGCATATTAAAAAATAATTCCACATTGTCAACCATGCACACGGGCGCTATAATGCGCCCGTGTTAAGTTTTTTAATATGAGGAGTGGATTTTGATGGTAAACGATGCAGTAGAACCGATGGATAAGCCGCAAGAAGAAGTTGCCCCAGAAGCGGTGCTTAATCCATCTGCTGGTGATGACACTGCAACGTCACCCGAGCCAACCTCTGACACAGTCTCTGAAATCACCCCTGAAGCCGTGGCCGAAAACGTTGCCCCAGATACCGACGAAAGCGCCGAAGCCGCCGTTGACTCTGCCGAACCTGCTGAAGTGGTAGAAGAGGCCCCTGTGGCAGAGATCGGTGACGTAGCAGACCCAACACCAGAGGCAGATGTGACAGCTATAGGCAGCATTGTTGATTTGTCTGTAAAGCAGGCGGTCACTGGTGTTGTGGCAAAAGTGACGTTGGCCGGCGCAATTATAGAATTGGGCCCCAAACTGCAAGGCTTCTTGCACATTTCACAACTAAGCGACAAGCGCGTGAAGAATGTGACCGATGTTGTCAAAGAAGGCGACAAAGTAACTGCCTATGTTTTGGATATTGATGCCAGTAAGCAGCGTGTTGTTTTGACTCTGATTAAGCCCCCCGCACTGATGTGGTCAGAGTTGCAAGCAATGGTTAATCAAACCGTGACAGGCAAAGTGGTGCGCCTCGAAAAATTTGGTGCATTTATAGACATTGGCGCAGAACGCCCGGGCCTGATCCATGTCTCAGAACTGTCTGACGACTATATCACCTCGCCCGAAGATAAGGTGAGTGTTGGTGATGAGATTGAAGCCCGTATTATTGGGGTTGATCTAAAGAAGCGCCAAGTGGATTTGAGTGTAAAAGCCCTTACCACTAAAGTTGTCATTGAACAAGACGAGGACGAAGATGAGTCGTCCATGACGGCTATGGAAATTGCTATGCGGCGGGCGATGGTGAAGCAACAAAAGAAGGCTCGTAAAGAACAATCGAAACAACGCTAGTGTGCATTGTCTTTAGTATAGAGCAAAAAGCCCTGCAACTTGAAAACAGGGCTTTTTGTTTGCCTAATACAAAAGATGGACTCAGTTGGTTTCGTCTTCTAGCACTTGCATAGAATAAACAAGGCGGGCTATGGAAAGCATAAACAGGCCTGTCATGGTAAGGGCCGATGCCACACACCATAAGCACCATTTTTCTAGCACGAAGCCTTCTACATAGGTCAAAAACAAAGAGTAAATAAAGCCAAATAAAGTTACGCTAAACAATAGCGCATGGCCATAGTTTTTTAATAACCCGATATGATTTTGAAAGGCCAAACCAAGGGCAATTGCACCATATCCTATCACCCCTAAAAAGGCGATAGAGATGCCACCAATTTCAGAATAGGCGCTGTTTTGCACACCTGCACAGTCAATAACGCTGGTTTTGGTACAAGCCACCTCTGCATTTGCTAATTTTGCATAGCTTAAGTAAAGGCTTATACCTACGCCCACAAGGGCAAAAATCACCCCAAAACGCCTTAACCATTCATCATGATTAAAGGTTATCGGTTGCGGCTGAGATTGAAAGATAGACCGAGTTGCCATGATGTTGTATTCTCCTGAACATTACCACGCTCCATACTAAATGATAGTAGACTATGGGGCGAACGGCTACTGCTTTTCACCCCTTGTTCAGGTGATCTTGCTCACCAATTTAGAAATCTAGTGGCCATACTTCAACGGGTTGGCCTGCGTCAATATGTGTTATTCCTGCTGGAATGATCAAAAGCGCATCGGCTTTTACCAACGATGATATTGCGCCACTACTTTGTGTACCCGTGCTGTAAGCAATCAGTTGCCCATTTTTGCGTTCTAGGCGTACCCGCGCAAAGGTCATGCGTCCGTCGCTTTCGATTGGTTCGCTAGTAATGGCTGTAATGGTCTCTATAGTGGGGTCTTGGCCCAGCATAGTCGCTAGCATAGGGCGCACAAATACCATAAATGTTATTATTGCCGAAACAGGGTTGCCCGGCAAACCCACATAAGGCACGGTGTCAAGATGACCCACGGTTAGGGGTTTACCCGGACGCATATTGACTTTCCAAAACTCTAGCTTGCCCAGTTCTTCCAATACGGTTTTGACAACATCAAATGCGCCTACCGATACCCCCGCCGAACTGATGATAAGGTTAACATTGGCGGCCAAAGCCTCTTGAAACTTTTGGCGCACTGCGTCTACGGTGTCGCGGGCAATTCCCAACGATAACGGAATGCCACCACAGGCCGTAACCAGCGCCGACAGGGTATAACCATTCATATCACGGATTTTGCCGGGCAAAAGGGGTTGATCGGGCATTAATAACTCATCGCCTGTTGAAAGAATAGCAACTTTGGGGCGGTTACGAACCGCGATATGGCTATAGCCCAAGCCAGCTAAGATGCCAATATCGGCAGCCCGCAAGCGCCGGCCTGTATGCAACACAGCTTCGCCAGCCTGTACATCTTCGCCAGCCTGACGAATATTGCTGCCATAGTTTACGGCCTCTAGGATGGTAATGGTTGGTGGGAGAGTGGGGGTGTTTTGTTGGTCGGCGGTAAGCTCTATGGGAACAACAGTATCAGCACCATTTGGAAGCGGCGCACCTGTCATAATGCGGGAAGCTTGCCCATATCGAATTGTTTCGCGAGGAAGATGACCGGCGGGAATATCTTCTATGACCTGAAGTGTGGTAGGGAGACTGGCTAAATCGGTGTGTATGACAGCATAGCCATCCATACTACTGTTGGCAAAAGGGGGTAAGTCGTGTTGGGCCGCTACATCTACCCCTAAAATTCGCCCAAAAGTGTCTTGAATAGGCAGTGTTTCGGTGTCTAATACAGGTAAGGAATTGATAAGGTGTTGGATGGCATCTTGAACCGATTGCATCTGGATTCTCCTATTTTGTGACTACGATTATAGTGCGGCACTTCTATCGCTAATGAAAAATGCGCTACAATGAAAAAATAATTGCGCCAATAGAGGAGAGTATTATGGCTGAAACTGAAAAAGATAAACCAATATTGGTGATAACTGAAGGCGAACAAGCCGGCCAACGCTGGACAATAGAAAGCGATGTGTTTTTGATTGGGCGCGGCGGCGAGTGTCATCTTATTTTACCAGAGCGTCAGGTCTCACGAGAGCATATACGTATCTATCGAGATGCTGATACATATATTCTTGAAGACCTAGACAGCAAAAACGGTACATGGCTAAACAATACACAGATACAAAACACACGTATCACCTTACATGACGGCGACGAAATCAATATCGCAATGGCGGTTCGTATGACCTATGTGGGTAGCGAAGCCACTGCGCCGATGATCTTAAATGAAGCGATGGGTGGCATTGGCAAAGGGCGGCTACGCCTAGAGCGCAATGCCCGTCGTGTGTTCATTGATGAGGTAGAAGTTGATCCTCCCCTTAGTTTACCTCAATATCGTTTGCTAGAATTGCTATATGATGGCGGTGGGGCGGTGCGGACCCGCGAAGAAGTGGTAGAATATGTTTGGCCCGACGCAGCCAGTGATGGCGTAAGCGAACAAGCCATTGATGCCTTGGTGCGTCGCCTTCGAGATCGCCTAAACGAAATTGATGCTCATTATCAATACATTGTGACGGTGCGCGGGCACGGTTTTCGGCTTGATAATCCGCAAGAATGAGCAATTACCCCCTGCAATTCTGGCAGGGGGGCATCAACCTATTTAACCACGCTTCTCGTTGGATGCTAACTCGATATATTCCATCGCAATACGCTCTTTCACCGAATCGCCCAGAATCTGCTCGACCATTTCTGATACTAATGAGGCCTTAAACTCGGCATCGTTAAGTGACCATGTTTTCGACTTGATTTCTAAATATTGATGGCGGGCGGCGGGTTCTATGATGCGATCTAAATTGACATAAAATAACACACCCTTATATAAGATGTGCCAACGTTTACGCTCTTTATGGATTTCACGCTCTTGGGGCGCTTTAAAATACTCTCGATAAAAGCGCAAAGGACGGTCGGCGGGGGCCAAAAATTGCGATCTGGATAGCAAGACGGCCCGTCCAAACTCACGTTCTTTAGTGGGCATGGTATAGGTAAGGCGTGTACGAACGTTAGTTACGTTGCCTTCTTCGTCCATATAGTCATCTTCTCGATAGCGCACCCGCCCATTGTCGTCATCGTCAAAGATGAAATAGGTGTCGAATTGACGATAGTGCGAGAATTTGACGATT
>CAZLPC010000274.1:4419-4785 GCA_964561305.1 uncultured Anaerolineae bacterium | reverse complement strand
CTTAACCGCGATGTGCCGATGAATCGCTTGCTACAGGGCGATGTGGGTGCCGGCAAAACCATTGTTGCTGCCCTTAGTATGGCTATCGCTGTGGCCAATAGAACGCAAGCGGCTATAATGGCCCCCACCAGCGTTTTGGCAGAACAACACCTTAAGAGCCTAACCCAATTTTTTCAACAATTGCCCAATGGCGACACGGTGCAAATTCGCTTATTGACAGGCGCAACCACCGCCAGCGAACGCGAAGCAATTTATAGTGGCTTGGCCGATGGCAGCATTCATATTGTTGTAGGCACACATGCCCTTATTCAAGAAGGCGTGGAATTTGCGAATTTAACGCTTGCCATCATTGATGAGCAACACCGC
>CAZLPC010000274.1:1116-4409 GCA_964561305.1 uncultured Anaerolineae bacterium | reverse complement strand
GTAGAAGAACGTGGCGCGTTGCGTGGTAAGGGGAGCAACCCGCACATTTTGGTCATGACTGCTACGCCAATTCCGCGCACGTTGGCACTAACTATGTTCGCCGATTTGGACGTAACGGTATTAGACGAAATGCCGCCCGGTCGCACCCCTATTACCACCAAGTTGCTGCTGCCTTCAGAGCGCGAACGGGCCTATAGTTTTGTACGTAGCCAAGCTGATCTGGGTCGGCAGGCGTTTATGATTTATCCCCTAGTAGATGTGTCGGATAAATTAGAAGCGACCTCGGCCATAGAAGCCTATGACAATCTAAGCCAGACAGCCTTCCGCGATTATCGGGTGGGTTTGTTGCATGGGCGCATGTCGGCCACAGAAAAAGATGCTGTTATGACGGCTTTTAGCCAACACGAACTTGATATTTTGATCTCGACCACTGTTGTTGAGGTAGGAATTGATATACCCAATGCCAGCGTCATCATTGTTGATGGGGCCGACCGCTTTGGCCTTGCCCAATTGCACCAGCTACGTGGGCGGGTGGGGCGCGGCCAGCACGAGTCTTATTGCTTGCTGATTAGCGATACCAAAAAACCTGATGCAATTGAGCGCCTTGCCAAATTAGAAACGGTTATAGATGGCTTTGCGCTAGCCGAGTTGGATTGGCAGCTACGCGGGGCAGGCGATCTATTGGGTACGCGGCAAGCTGGTTTTGCGGCACTACGAATGGGCAGCGTAATGGACATCCGCTTGGTAGAATTGGCACAGTTTGAAAGCCGCGCTTTGTATGCCGAAGACCCATCTTTGACACAAGCCGCCCATGCCCTAATTGCCGAACGAATTGAACAGTTGCGCCGCCGCCAAACGGATATTAGCTAATTCATGGAAACAGTAGGAAAAATGCAATGCTAAAAAAGGCCGTTTTTCCCGGATCGTTTAACCCTTTTCATTCAGGGCATCTTGACATTTTGACGCGGGCTGCCCGTGTTTTTGAAGAAGTTGTTGTGGCGGTTTATGAAAATCCTGATAAACCGTTATTGTTCTCGGTAGAAGAACGTATTGAATTGGTTAAAGAAAGCGTTAAGACCGCTAATTTAGGCAATGTGCAAGTTGCGTCATTTCGTGGTCTAACGGTAGACTATCTAAAGTCAGTCGAAGCATACGTGATGATTCGTGGTTTGCGGGTATTTTCAGATTTCGAGTTCGAGTTTCGGATGGCACTTGCCAACCAACGCTTGGCCCCAGAAATCGAAATTATTAACTTCATCACCAGCGAGCAACACATTCACATTAGCTCGACGACAGTGCGCGAAATTGCATCCTTAGGCGGCGATGTCTCGTCTATGGTTCCGCCCAATGTTAAAGATGCGTTACGCAAACGTTATGCGCCACCAGATTCGGGCGCTGTCGGCGCACAGCCCTAGTATTGATTTTATAGAGTGATTATTACCTGCAAGTTGGGAGTGGCATGGATATACAACATTTAGTTGACCGATTAGAAGACTTAATTGATGAGGGACGGCATGTCCCCATGAGCCGCTATACCCTGATTGATGAAGAACGGGCCCTAGAAATCATCGATCAGATGCGGATTTCGATACCCGAACAAATTGAAAAGGCGACCCGCGTCGTTAATCAACGGGATCGCATTTTGTCGCAAGCTAACGAAGAAGCTAACCGCATGGTCGAGTTGGCCCGCGATAAAAGCGAAGAATTAGTCAGCCGCGACGCGATTATGACCAAAGCCCAAACCCGTTCCGAGTCGCTTTTGGCCCAAGCTCGCTTAGATGCCGAACGTACCCGCGACGAGGCCGATGGCTATGTTATGGATGTATTGAAAGATCTAGAGAACCAATTGTTGCGGACACTGACCATTGTACGAAATGGCATTGCTAAACTGGTGCAAGATCGTGAGATTCGTACCCAAAATATTCAATATCTGCAACAACAAGCCCAACAGGCCAGTTTGCAAAGCCAAGCAACGATGACTCCTGCCCAACCTATTGCCGACGCTGCGCCGCCAACAGACGATGATCAACCCGCCGTACAAGTGGATCAAGATCAATACGTTGATGCAGAGTAGGGTGTCATCCCCTTGTCAGTGAAGGCGAACCGTGCTAATATCCCATCCGCCCGTTTGGGCTTTTCGGTTTGCCATTTTTTATAATAGGTTAGGACAAAACAACCATGGGGCCACTACCAAAGCGCAAAATCTCGCGCCGTCGCAAGCATAACCGCCGCTCGCATGATGCCTTGGTTACCGCCCATCTCGTGAAATGCGACGAATGCGGTAACTATAAACCCAGCCATCAAGTATGCCCACATTGCGGCACATACAAAGGGCGCGAAATCATCGCCGTTGATGACGCTCGATAGGCGACGCTATTTTGCAACACAGAATTATCTTTGCAAAAACCATCTATGCCAACAGACCGTTTTCGGCATTGTTAAGAAGGCGGTCTCTTCCATTTTTTTTGCTGCTGCATCTTCGTTTATAATCCCTTATGACTTTTTCATTACGTGCTGTTATTGTTGATGACATTGCCGATTTACAGCGTCAGTGTTGGCCCGATACCACGCCAAATTATGTAACCGATTTGGTTCAGCGTGCTATTCGCTTGCATACTCAACAGCGCGGTGGTGGGGTTGTGGCTTTGGTAAATGGGGTTGTTATTGGCTATGGGATGTTGCATATATGGACAACAGTGGGCGAAATTAGTGATCTGATAGTAGCTGAACCCTGTCGAGGGCGTGGTGTGGGCACTTGCATTATCGCCCAAATTTGTGATCTGGCACTTAACTATGGTATCCAACAGGTCGAAATTGGGGCGCTCTCTGACAACAGCGCAGCAATTCGTTTATACGAACGGTTAGGCTTCATTCGCTATCGTGCGATTACCATTCAAGGCGGAAAACCCCCTCAAGTGATTATCTATCTGCATAAGCATCTATCCGATACATCCCACTAAAATAGCGATAGTTGTTGTGGCTTTGAAGGCGGAGTTGGATGAGAGGGATCGTCTTGGGCGTGTGCATCGGCTGCTACATAGCTTTGATAGTTGTCTATAATATCCCGTAACCTTAAAAAATCGTTTTCCATAGTCTCTTTAAGGGTTGGGCTTCGCAATACAGCAGCAGGATGATACAACGGGTAGTAAATGCGTTCGTTTTCGATCTTTGGTTGGCCATGGATGTAAGAAATTTTAGCAGTTTCTCCAAAAAACATAGCCATGCTAAAACGTCCTAGTGTGGCAATAATGCGCGGATTGATGAGCGCAATCTGGCGCTCTGTATAGGCTTGG
>CAZLPC010000274.1:0-1106 GCA_964561305.1 uncultured Anaerolineae bacterium | reverse complement strand
GCCGCAAGCTCGGCCCGCAAGGGGTCGCGGTTGCGCGGCGGTCGGCAACGCACCACATTGGTGATAAATACATCGCTACGTCGCAGTCCAATCATCCGCAACAATTCATCTAAATAACGCCCCGAAACCCCCACAAAGGGCAAGCCTTGTTTGTCTTCATGAAAACCGGGCGCTTCGCCGATAAACATAATCTGCGCTTGATTGTCGCCTATGCCGGGGACAGCTTGTGTGCGCCCTTGGTGCAAACCACACAGGGTACACATTTGTACTTGGTCGGCAATAGCCGCTAGTGTGTCTTTGCTCATGTCGTTTTCTCGTTTAATAAACGTTGTTATGGGTTATCTGGCTTAGATGTTGCAGCCAAGCAGAACTTTAGAGATGTTTATGCAACTTTTGCTAAAATAGCCATCATCTAACAGAAACCGTATCACAGGTTATACATTATAGCAGTGTATTGTACGATTGATGAGAGTAGGCTAGGGCCATTGGTGTGCAGATAGCTGGCTCTGGTTTCAAATTGCACCCTATATTTCTGTTGCTTAAGCAAGCGGCCTTAAACCTGTTTTGGGTCAAGGCTGATTATAGCCAAAAACTAAATTTTCCTTCGAGAATGCCATTGACAAACCATACACGCTCCGTTACCATGTTGAAACTGTGGCGGGGCAAGCGCCGACATAGCTCAATTGGCAGAGCAACCGCCTTGTAAGCGGTAGGTTATCGGTTCAAGTCCGATTGTCGGCTCTCGTCTGGAAGAACGTTAAAAACATGGGTCGATGTCCCGAGTGGCAAAGGGGGCGGACTGTAAATCCGCTGGCGGAAGCCTTCGCAGGTTCGAGTCCTGCTCGGCCCACTGTAACAACTGATGAGCAATCGTCATTGTTCAATTGCCCACTTAGCTCAGGGGTAGAGCGCCTTCTTGGTAAGAAGGAGGTCATGGGTTCAAATCCCATAGTGGGCTTTTTTTGACGCTTATAGTCCAGGCGGCGCATTTTCGCCACAATACACCAAGACTACAAAAAAGTGTTGTTTGGTTCTAAGGAGATAAGCTCAGAACAATGGCTCAATTTGAACGTAACAAGCCCCATGTAAACATAGGGACAATTGGC
>CAZLPC010000273.1:0-4799 GCA_964561305.1 uncultured Anaerolineae bacterium | reverse complement strand
GGCGTTGGCCCACATCGGTTAGAGGCGGGTCGGACACGCGCTTGACCGTTGTGCTACGCTCATGAAAGTTATTAAACGATTGACCATGACGAATCAAATACAAACGCATCTTAGCGCACCACCTCAAAATTTAGACCATTGTCTTCGATTAATTCAACCCATACCACTTGGCCCCCAAAACCATCAACAAGGTCGTGGGCCCGAACCATAACGGTCGTTATGGCTTTAAGAATAAATTTCCTAATCACCATCGCGAGTGCTCCGCGAAAAAACTAAAAGACGCTCTAGTTCAACAAATAGCTCCAAAACAACGCAATTTCGCGGCGTTGATGATCTTTGTTGGTATAGAAGGTCTCGTTGATACCTGTCAATTGAAAGCCAACTTTTGTATAAAATTTACACGCTGGCACGTTGTTCGTCTGAGTTTCAAGCATAATTGCACGCAGTTTGCGGCGCTTTGTCCATACAATGCTGTGCGCTACCAATTCACGCCCCAGCCCTTGCCCGCGCACGTCTTCATCTAACATTAAATTCCAAATCCATGCCACCGACCGCCAATCTTCTACAGCCATATCGAGTATGCCCACAATGCGCCCCGTCTGCCGATCTTCTACAATTTCTTCTAATGCGTCGCGCTGCAACAAGCGGGCTTGAATGCTCTTGCGCTCATCAAGTGTAAAGTCATAGGCAGTGCCTTTAACAAATGGCTCATCGAGTGGCTTTTCTATTAAGCGCCAGTTGATCAAAAAACCTGCGCCACTACGCTCAACATCTAAATAGGTATGACTAATGAAGCTGGGGCGAATTTCGGTTAGACGCGGAATGTCTTCTAGCCGCATCGGACGGATCAAAAATCGAGACGTATCCATAAGCGATGTGGCTATTGATTTGTGTGTAATGTACGAACTATTTGTTCTAAGTGATCAATGTCGTGTGTAACGATTTGGGCGGCTTGCTCTAAGATAGTCATGGGGCCATTTTCGGGATGGAAACCGCCACGCTTAAAATTTTCGGCAGGCAACGCCTCAAACCAAGCAATAAACTGGGTGCGGTGAGCATTAAAATCACTTAAAACCTGTGCTAGGTTCTGGTGATTGTAATCGCCATCAGTGGCCAGTTGGGCATGATCGCGGGGGATTAGCGTGGGGGTGTCAGTATCATTCATTAAGTTGGCGCGTTCATAAAAAATTCGGTCAAAGTCGCGCAAGTGGCACAAAATTGCAATCACGTTCCAATCGGCATCCCACGCATTGGCAGCCGTTTCTTGCGATACATTTTCTAAGACATAATTGATAAGGTGCTGGTTTTTTTTAAGGGTGTTAATAAAGCGTGTTGGTGTAAAAATAGGCATGATAAAGAGGTTTTCCTTCGGTATTGGGGCGGCTCTTGCCCACTATCATACCAATATTGGTACAATTCATCTAGCAAAATATTGGCTATTGCAGGACTATCCTTTTCTCTATGAATCTAAACCATTGATTTGTGCGTTTGTGCAAATCTGTATGTCGTTCTGCTTGGCTATCGAGTAGAATAGCCGACGCTATGAACGCAAAAACAACAAACCGCCAACGCATCAGCTTACTCATCGGCCTCGCGGGCAGCCTATTTTTCTTATGGGTTGGCTTTCGAGGGCTTGATTTTAACGAACTGGCCCGCACCCTTAGCCGCATCAAGATTGGCTGGGTATTGCTGGCTGTGCCAGTTTATTTTGCGGCCACCTACTTGATCACATGGCGCTGGTGGTATCTCATCCGCACTATTCGCCCTTTATCGGTTAATCGGCTATTTCCAGTAGTGGTCATTGGCTATATGGCCAACAACCTTTTGCCGCTGCGCTTGGGTGAAGTGATGCGGGCCTATGTGTTGCGCCGCCGCGACGATGTACCCATTCCCCCCACCCTAACCACTATTTTCGTCGAGCGTGTATTTGATGGGCTAACCATGCTCACCTTCATCTTAGTAGCACTGTTATTTGTGGATTTTAGGGAACCCACGCTAAGAGCCATTATTCTGCTCACGATACCGTTATTTTTTGGCGCAGTGATCATATTTTTCATTTTAGCGGCCAACCCCGACCGCACACGCAAATTAGTTCATATGCTTGTAAAGCGCTTTTTACCACAGCGTATTGGACAGAAAGTGATGGGTTTGGCCGATGAATTTCTAAGCGGCTTAGAAGGGCTGCGGACATGGCAGGGATTAGCGGGTATCATTATTGGATCACTGATTGCTTGGACGGTCGAATCTAGTACCTATTGGCTGGTGATGCAGGCTTTTGGCTTCGAGGTCAGTTTTTATGTGTTGTTGTTGGTGATTGGGTTTGGCAATTTAAGTACCATTTTACCCTCGACCGCTGGCTATATTGGCACTTTTCATGCTGTAGCTATTTTGACCCTGACGGCATTTGACGTGGATCGCACTGTTGCGGGCAGCTATGCCATTGTAATGCACGCCACGCTCTGGCTGCCAATTACGTTGGCTGGGTTGATAACATTAGTGATATTGGGTTTTGGCTGGCGCGACTTCGGCACGGCCCAACAGGCCGTTCAAGAAGCAGAAAGCGGGGCATAATGGCAAAGGTTGGTATTATTGGAGCGGGTGTGGCTGGGCTTTCGGCGGCCGTTGATCTTAATCGTGCTGGGCACGAGGTGGTCATTTTCGAAGCAGGTGAGCGCGTCGGTGGTTTGGCGGCTGGTTTCAAAGATGACACATGGGACTGGCATCTTGAGAAATTCTATCATCATTGGTTTGAGACCGATGTACACCTACTGAAACTAACCGAAGAACTCAATATCCGAAATAATGTTTTTTTTCCACGCCCCAAAACCAGCTATTGGATTAATGGCAACATTTATCGCTCCGAGATTTCACCATCTGCGCTGCTGTTGCCTGTATCACCGCTTGGCAAATTGCGTTTGGGGTTGGCGGGTGTCTATCTGAAACTGGCCCAAAATTGGCAAACACTGGAAAAAACCACCGCCGACGCATGGTTACGTAAATATATGGGTCAAGATGTGTATGATACCCTTTGGAAACCATTGTTAATCGGCAAATTCGGCCAAGCCTACGATCAAGTGAATATGGCGTGGTTTTGGGCACGGATACACAGCCGCAGTTTGAAACTAGGAACGTATCGCGGTGGTTTTCAGGCCTTTTTAGATGATGTCGCGCAATATATATTGGGACACGGCGTTGTCATCCACCTAAATACCCCTATTCAAAGCGTTTTGCCCCAAGAAAATGGTGGCTTGGTGTTGCAAACCCCAACAGCTGAAGTAGCTTTTGACGCAGTGCTGGCTACGACATCGCCCAAGCTACTGCTTAAACTTGCACCACACCTAGACGGCACTTATGCCGAGCAAGTGAAGTCGCTGCAAAGCATTGGTGCGGTGGTCGTAATTTATGCACTGAAGCAGCAGCTTTTGACGGATGGCACCTATTGGCTTAATTTGCCCGCGCAAAGCCCCACCAAAAACGATAATCCATTCCCGTTTTTGGCGCTAGTAGAACACACCAACTTTTTAGAGCGCGAACACTATGGCGGCGATCATCTGGTCTATTGTGGAGATTATATCGCGCCCGATCATGAATACTTCCAATTAAGTGATGACGCATTGGCCGAGCGTTTTGCTGCCACTTTGCCAACCTTTAACCCAGACTTTAAGCCCGATTGGATACGTAAATGGTGGGTCTTTCGTGCGCCCTATGCCCAACCCGTACCCCCCGTTTCCCATTCGGAAAACATACCTGACTTGCGAACGCCTCAACGTGGGCTATATTGGGCCAGCATGAGCCAAGTTTACCCTTGGGATCGCGGTACGAACTTTGCTATTGAAATTGGAAGACGTGCGGCGAGCCTAATTTTGGAGGATTTCGCATGAAACAGATAGCTATGGCAGCAGTGGTTGGTTTACTTGTATTGGTTAGCTTAATGGTTGGCGGGTTCTCGGCAGCTCAAAATGGGCCGGTGGCCACACCCACCTTTCGTCAAACGTTGCGTTTTATTACGGCTACGCCGCTAACCCCCAGCCCAACACCGTCTAATACACCCACACCATCCATCACACCCACCCCCTCCAATACACCAACACCCAGCCCAACCAGCATCTATCCCGAGTTGCTTACCCAACTGACTGATCCTGATTTGGCAGTGCGCTTCTTACTAGATCGGTGTTTTGTGAAAGATGAAGATATTTCCGCCAGCATTCGGCTACGCAATCTGCGCGATGAAGCAATCTACATTTACTTAAATGGGCAAATTCGGTTTAGCATCAACAATAGCCCTTTGTTGCCCAACCTAACCCCCAATGAGCCGGGACTGCGGAATGAATTTTTCTTGTTAGAACCAAATGCCGAACTTGAAATTTTAGCCATAGACGATTTGGGACTGTTTATACAAAGCATTGGGCCTGAATCGGGTATTGATTTTTTTGAGACCCAAACTATTTTTGGGCTACCAGTCGGCAATTATTGGGTTACGGCTGGCTACACTAATCCACATCGTGGTTTAGAACAACAACTCGACGGAAGCTACTTAATTCCCCAAGCTGCGTGGGTGGGTACAACGCTTAGCCGAGAAGTGCGTTTTGTCGTTGTTGAAGATGAATCTGCATGTCCATCATAAGAACAAAAGGATATAAAATCATGAGAAATCTCGCTGTCATTGGGGTAGGTTACGTCGGTCTAACAACGTCGGCCTGTTTTTCTGATCTTGGCAATCGGGTTGTGGCACTAGACATTAACGAAGAACGCATTGAAAACCTACGCAAGGGCATTATGCCCATTTATGAACCCGGCCT
>CAZLPC010000272.1:0-4799 GCA_964561305.1 uncultured Anaerolineae bacterium | reverse complement strand
TAAACCAGCCAGCAGCGCCTCTGAAGCTACCATTAACCTAAACGCTGAAGAATCTAAAGCAATCCTAGAGTCATCATCAACCGATGCGTCCAGTTCAGCAGCCGATAGCCCCACTGATAAGGCTGCCTTGCCCGGCACAGTTACTGAACAAAAAGTGCCGCGTCCGCCTTCTACCGAAAGCGCCGCTGATGCGCCGCCTAAAACCGGTACTGCCGAAAAACCAACTGAGTCAGTGGCAACAAAAATAGATGCGGTGGATGCAGCAACACCGGAGAAAAAGCCAGAAACAAGTGTGGGTGATGACGACCCGACCAAGCATTCTGCTTCGACAAAAGCTACCGAGTCTGTGCCTGCTTCGACAGAGGAAAACAAAGATAAGCCTGCATCTTCGCCCACGTCACCAGATGCGTCGGCAAACCCCAACAAGCCATCTTAACGCAAGATGGCTTGTTGCTAGGCCCCGTTTTCTAGGGTATGAAAGTAGTCGCTGGCAAAACCACCGCTATTGGTGGCCAACAAAACACCCGACAACCGATTGACCGTTAGCTCATTAAAATGATTAATGAGGCGACGGACTTGATCCCCCATAATTGCAATATAATCATCCCATTGCACACCATCGGGCAGCGTTGTCTCTAAAATGGAGCGATGGCTATTCAAAAATTCGATTACGGGGCGTGGGTCTTTAAAAACCAAGCTCGTCGGTAGCTCATAGCGGGCCACAGCCCGAAACCAATGAGCCAGTTGCACAGCGCCGCTTTCAAGTGCAAACGGCTCTACTAAGCGACCATAGTAGACATCGTTCGAGCGCGGTGGGCGGCCCAGCAGCGTCAGGGCGCGGCGAGTTAGGGTGTCGAACTCACTCATCGTATATTGGCTATCAGTCGAGGCCAACAAAACACCGTCATCTTTTAATACGCGGCTTAGTTCGCTTAACATCGTTTCAAGATCATCAAAATGATACAATACTTGATTGGCAATGATGATGTCGAAGCTTTTGTCGGCAAATGGCAGCGTGTTGTTATAGATGGTAAAATGAACGTAAGATGATAGCGGATGACGATATGCCGAGCGCAATAACCCCGGCGATACATCAATAGCCACATACATACCATCGGCAACTACAGATTCAATAAGGTCAAAAAATGTGCCATCGGTGGGGTTGATATCTAGCACTACCTCATCGCCACGCCAATGTTTATGCTTGCTTATTAGCCATGCGGCAAAGTTAACCGTTGGGACACTATAGGTTTCGTCGGTTTTGCGGCGTATTGCTACCGCTTGGCTATCCATAAAATTGTGGCGAATATGCCATTTGTTTTGGTGGGGTTCTGTCATGGTCTTTATTCTGGCTCGCTAATGCCTTCAGTGATTAAGTCAGTCATTGAAACTACGCCAATTAACAGATGTGCTTGGTTGACCACAGGTGCATGGCCAATACCATGTTGATGAAATAACTGTGCGACGGTTTGCACACTATCTTCGGGTAGAACGGCGTAGGCAGGTATTGTAGCAATAGTTTCTACCATAATTTGACGTGAGTCTTTGCCTTCGGCCAATACCTTATACACAATATCAGAATAGCTGATAATACCATAAGATGCTTCTGTCGAGTGTGGCATAACCAGCAAGCTACGTGTTCCAGTATAACGCATCAATGCAACTGCTTCTTGAATTGATGCGTCGCCTGCTATCGTAGCAACATCGGTTTGCATAATGTCGAAGGCGGTAAGATGATAATTCATTTTGGCTCTGATTACCCTTGTGTGTCAAAGTTGGCTAGTTTTACTATACATTTGGCACGCTATAAACGCAACTGATTTTCAAGTGTAAGACAGATTGCATCTCAGGAAGTCTAATGATGTATATAGAATGCGTTATACTTGTCTTGATAAAATAATTACACACCAAACCACTAAAGGAGCAACCACTTGATAGACCCAACCCTTGCTATCAATACCATTCGATTTTTGTCCGTAGATGCTGTACAGAAAGCAGATTCTGGTCATCCGGGCTTGCCCATGGGCGCGGCCCCTATGGCCTATGTATTATGGACAGAATTTTTGCAGCACAATCCACTCAATCCCCACTGGTTTAACCGCGATCGCTTTGTGCTGTCGGCCGGGCATGGCTCAATGTTGCTCTATGCGCTGCTGCATTTGGTCGGCTATGATCTATCACTCGATGAAATTAAGAATTTTCGGCAGTGGGGCAGCAAAACACCCGGCCACCCAGAATATGGACACGCCCCCGGCGTAGAAACCACCACCGGCCCATTGGGGCAGGGCTTTTCGACGGCAGTCGGCTTGGCCGTAGCCGAAGCATTTTTGGCTGCCAAGTATAACCGTAACGAACACACGTTAATTGATCACTATACCTATGTGATGGCTAGCGATGGCGATCTGATGGAGGGTGTTGTCGCCGAAGCTGCGTCGTTGGCAGGCCACCTAAAACTAGGTAAATTGATTGTTCTTTATGACGATAACAGGATTGCGCTAGATACTGCTACCGATGCAATTTTCACCGAAAATGTGCCACAACGCTTTAATGCCTATGGCTGGCACACCCTAATCGTTGAAGACGGCAACGACACCGATGCTATTCGTGAGGCTATTCAGCAATCAAAATCTGTGGCCGATCAACCTAGCCTAATCAGCGTTCGTACCATTATCGGCTATGGGAGCCCCAACAAAGCCAACTCCTCTAAGGCACACGGCAGCCCCTTGGGCAAAGACGAGGTGCGTCTCTCGAAGGAAAATTTGGGCTGGCCGCTAGAACCCGATTTTTATATTCCCGACGATGTATTAAGCCATTTCCGCATGGCAGTGCAACAAGGGCCGCTGCTAGAAGAAGCGTGGAACCGCCAACTAGCCGACTATCAAGTAGCTTTTCCAGAGCTAGCCAGCGAGCTACAACGCGCTATTGCTGGCGAATTGCCTGCTGGTTGGGATACTGACATCCCTATTTTTGAACCGGGCGATAAAACCGCTACCCGCAACGCTTCTGGTAAAGTGCTAAACGCCATTGCCAAACACATTCCTACCTTTCTTGGCGGTGATGCTGACCTTGCTGGCAGCACCAAAACGTTGATTGCGGGCGAGGGCAATTTTGGTGTAGATGGCTACGCGGCGCGGAATGTGCGCTTTGGCGTACGCGAACACGCGATGGGAACTATTGCCAACGGCATGGCCGTACATGGGGGCATCATTAAGCCCTATACAGCCACATTTTTGGTCTTTTCAGATTATATGCGGCCCGCCATGCGCTTAGGAGCATTGATGGGTATCGAACCAATTTATATCTTCACCCACGACAGCATTGGCTTGGGCGAAGACGGACCCACGCACCAACCCGTAGAGCATTTGGCAGCATTGCGGGCCATCCCCAATATGACCGTGTTGCGTCCTGCCGATGCCAACGAAACCGCTGGTGCATGGCGCTATGCCATGACGCATCGTGGCGGCCCAGTGGTGTTGATTTTTACACGCCAAGATTTGCCCACGCTTGATCCAGATGTAGTAGGTAACAATGTGGCACGGGGTGGCTATATTCTCTCAGAAGCCGATGGTGAGCCTGTCGCCATTTTAATGGCCACTGGCTCTGAAGTGAGCATTGCGGTCGAGGCGAAACACCTATTAGCGGCTGAAGGTATCGCAGCGCGGGTAGTCAGCCTGCCCAGCCTAGAACTATTTGCAGCGCAAGACGAAGCGTATATTGAAAGTGTGTTGCCGTCGGCTATCACGGCGCGAGTTGCGATTGAAGCTGGTGTTCGGCAGGGCTGGGATCGCTGGCTAAATGGTGGACAGTTCATTGGCCTTGACCGTTTTGGTGCATCGGCCCCTTACGAAACTATCTATGAAAAACTCGGCATCACGGCCACTGCCGCCGCTAGTGCCATCAAAAACTTATTAAACCGATAAAAAAGGAGGTTTCTATGGCGAGTAATCCGCCTGTAGATGTTCAACAATATGGACAAAGCATCTGGTATGACAACATTAGCCGCCAACTACTAGATAGCGGCGAAATTCAACGGTTGGTAGATGAAGATGGGGTCATGGGCATGACCTCTAACCCCACTATTTTTGAGCAGTCCATTAGCCGTTCAGCAATTTACGATATGGCCATTGTCGATTTGTTAGATGCCGACTCTAATACCCTTTTTGAGTATTTGGCCATAGCCGATATTCAGGCTGCTGCCGATACTTTGCGCCCCATTTATGAGCGCACCAATGGCATAGATGGCTATATTAGCCTAGAGGTGTCGCCACTAATTGCCAACGACACCCAAACTACCATTAGTGAGGCTTTGCGCTTGCGTGAAGCGGTGGATCGCGCCAATCTAATGATCAAAATTCCAGCTACCGATGCAGGATTGCCCGCTATTGAAGAGAGCATTTTCAACGGCGTTAACGTTAATGTTACGCTGATCTTCTCGAATGAGTATTATGCCAAAGTGATAGAGGCTTATCTGCGCGGCCTAGAGCGCCGCTACGAAGCGGGTTTGCCCGTAGATGGCATTGCCTCGGTGGCCAGCTTTTTTCTCAGCCGCATTGACACTCTGATAGATCAACAACTCGAAAGTAATATTTTACGGGCCCAAGGCCGTGATATTGATCGCGTAGCGGCCAATCGGCGCTTGTTGGGCAAGGCGGCCATCGCCAATGCCAAATTGGCCTATAAGTTGTTCAAAGATCAATTTCACTCAGAGCGTTTTGCACCGCTTAAAGCTGCTGGTGCAAATGTGCAACGCCCCCTGTGGGCCAGCACTGGCACTAAAAACCCAGCCTATCCCGATACTA
>CAZLPC010000271.1:0-4807 GCA_964561305.1 uncultured Anaerolineae bacterium | reverse complement strand
GTGGTAGATCGGTGGGCAAACGTAGACGATGCTCGTCAAAAAATAATTGATCCACTTCCCACTGTGATGTTGGCGTAATGGGCGGCTGATCTTGGTTCCAGATCGGTTGCCCATCGGTATCTAATAGCACCACCGACAAACTATAATCTAATGTCGGAGGTTGAGTGGCCGAAAGCAGCAATTGTATGGCAATGGGTTGGCTGCTAATGGTGGCTCGATGTAGCTCGAATAATATGTCACCATTGCGGCTGTAGGTACTCACAGTTCCTTCTGGACGGCGATCATAACGATAACTATAGAGTGTGTTCCCAACATGATCCACATCAAATGTGGCGGTGCGCTGAAAACCAAGTTGGTTCAAAATATCGGCATAGTCAATCTCATCTATCGGCACACTGCGCCAATAGACCAGCCAAAACGCATCAAAATCTGCTAAATATCCCTTTAGAACAGGCAAAAAATTCACATGATAGTCATCGCGGGCCTCGCGCAGCGATAGCCATGGGGTGTTTTCACCCATTTGCTGCTGCACATAATAGCGCCCCGGAAAATCGCCTACCCAAATATCCATTAAGACGGGCTCGTTGGCATGATGATGGGCGGTCACATTTTGAAAAACCTCACGCCATGGGGGTTTTAGCTGTTGGGTATCAATCGTCGTTAGCGACAATACCAATATCACAACTATGATCATAGCTCTAAGGCGGGGCGGCAAGGCATAGATGCCGCACGCCATAATCATCAGTAATGCTGGGGTGACGACAATAAAGTTACGAATCGTTAAAAATTGCCGTTCTGGGACACTATTGAGATAATAAGTCATCAACACATAGCCAACGCCCCATCCTAAAAATAACACGATAGCAGCCTTATGGGGGCGTGATCCTTGCGCGAACAAAACCAGTAGACCCCACACCATCAAAAACCCAAACAAAGCATATTGTTGGCCCAATAGTGCATCGCGCACCATTCGATAGGTGCTGAGGTTATTGGGTAATGAGTTGAGATAGTATA
Source organism: uncultured Anaerolineae bacterium (assembly GCA_964561305.1). Taxonomy (GTDB): domain Bacteria; phylum Chloroflexota; class Anaerolineae; order Aggregatilineales; family J027; genus J027. Next base: position 3,793 of record CAZLPC010000271.1, on the reverse strand, counting down.
GCGGCGTTTCCCAACGCACTTGATTTTGGCGGATGACCACTGGTAGCCATGGCAAGAAGCTGAGGCACATGGCCCCAAATACATAGAGTGTCCAGCGTAGCCGCTGCCACGGCCGCACAAAAAAGAGGCTATGCACTGCGTGGCAGATCAAAACAAAGCCACCTAAATAATGGCTATAGAGCAATGCGCTGGACAATAATACATACCCCACACTAGCCGAACGCAAAGCGAGGCGTGATGGTTCTGGATAAATTAGCCGAAAATAGAACCATGTAGATAAGATAATCAACGTCGCCAGTTGGGCATAGTGGCGCGTATCTTGCGAGAGGTCTATATGATGATCCCACACCGCCAACAAGAACGCTGCAATAAATCCAATTGGTGGTGAGAAGGCTGTTTTGCCAAGCTGATACATGCCAGCTATACCCAGCAGGCCTATTAGCACCGATAGATAGCGCAACGTAAACTCGCTACTGCCAGTTGCATCTTCCCACACGCGCAACATCATAAAATATAGCGGCGGGTGCTGATCGTAGGCCATGCGCTGGGCTACATCTGACAGCGTGGGGCCTTCGGCTAAGACCAATGTCCAGCCTTCATCTTCCCACAAGCTACGGACTTCTAATCCAGATAAGCGCGTGGCTATCGCCAGCCATAAAATACTGACCAACAACAGCCATTTCCAATATTGATGAGGAATGTTTAAAAGTCGCAACTGCAATAAGTTCCATTCGATGACAATATCAGCGTGTGTCATCATAATGGATTGTGCCAAATTCTCAAGCAACGATTTGCCACAGTTTGCTGTTAGGTGGGCAAATAAAACGCCGACATCCACCCAATCAGTATCCCATAGACAATGCCGCCGCTTATAAATGCAATAGCATCAAGCCCACTTGTGGCCCCTAAAAGCGCGATTATAACTGTCCCAACAACGCTTAACGTCATCCCAACCAGTGCATTGCCGATCACGGGGCCGGGCATTTTCCAATCGAAGCGGCCTCCATCTCGAATGGTGACATTAAACCACGGCAATATCAGCCATACCAACCCGATTGGCAATGCCCCCAGCGCATTCTGAATATATATAGCATTGCCTAATGCCAACAAAACGCCAGCAATAGGTAGCAACCACCAGTGTTGAGAGAAGACCAATAGTTGGGATTTGGCAGGAACAATTGTATTGGTGTTGATGATAATTGGGTTTGGATCATCGGGTAACTCGTCTATGGGCGAGGTGTGTGTAACTACCTCGAGCGTGTCTTGTTCATCTTCAGATGCTTCTTCAAGGGTTGTGCTTAGTAGCTGAAGCGTTACCCGCGCCAGTTGCTTCACATTGCTATTGGTGTCTCTAAAAACAAGGTCTCGCAACAATCGTTCAGCATATTCAAGCTGTTCAGTCTCGAAAGTAGCCAGCAAATCACCAATGTGTTGAATGGCCTTTAGGCGCTCATCAGCAGAATCGCTACTAAGCCGTTGCTCGATCCCATCGGGTAGAATAGAGAGAAATTCAATGTTGACTGTGGGTGGCTCCAGATCTTCGATCAAGGTTTGTAGCGCGTCTTCATAGCTGTCGTCACTCGAAAAGTCGAGCGGCAGAATACCCTTCAGTGCCTCGGGCACATCGCGGATTGTGCCAGTGCGTAGCACAATAACCTGTGCGTGGCTGCTCTTAATCGAAGCCAGTTGTTCGATAAAAGCCGTATTGTTAGTGCTTGGTTCTGATAGAGGGGCTAGAATGGCATCGGTAGTGGCGGCGGCCTTTAAATCCTTAAAAGCAGGATTAAGTGTGACCGCGAACCCATTTTGTTGTAGATCGTTTGATAAACGTTCTACAAAAGATTCGTCTTCTGGGGCAAAAACAAAATAGACTTGCATCTTTTCGATTATCCTCCAAGATGTAGGATAGTTATATTTTCGAGACCCATCATCATGCCTAGCATAAATTAAATTTGGGAATTAGAAAAATGTTTACCCTTCAACAGGCACAACAATTTATTGAACAAGGTGATTGTAACAAAGCGCGGCGTATTTTGGCCTATATTCTACGCGAAAACCGCGATAATGTGGACGCATGGGTATTGCTCTCGCGCTGCACCTTCAATCAATACGAATATGATCGCTGTAAAAAAGAAGTGCTGCGCCGCGTGCCTAATCACTCGGCTTTTCAGACTCAGCACAATATTACCGAGCAAACAGAATCGGTGGAAGAAAGCCTTGCAGCGTTGGGTCTAATGACTCAGCAAATGCCAGCCATCACAGCCAAGCAAGTACAAGCGGCCCGTCGTTCTGCCCAACAACACGAAAGCCCAGCTTATCTCAATGCGTTTCGGCGACGTATTTTGCGCGGTGTATTTTTTACGGGCATAGCCGTTGTTATGCTGATGGCGCTGGTTTTATTGGGTGTCTATTTGAACAATGTAGCCGAAGAAAACGCCCGTAATGCCACTGTGACACGCACAGCGTATGATGCGGCGGTTGCCACTGTTTATGCCGAAAATACATTCACTGTGGCCACAGTGGCGGCCCGTGCCACCCAAGTTGCTGCTACCGAGCAAGCCTATCCGACCCCTGTGCCTAGCGTGATTCGGTTGGCATGGTTGGTATTTTTGCAGCCCGATGGCACAGAAGAGCCTCGTACTGCTTTTTTATCGGACGAGCCCATTAGCGTTATAGTGGAACTGCTGCCCACGCTTGATAGCGATGCCTTGCTGATGATACAACTTGTTGATGAGAATGGTCGTATTGTTGTTGAGCAAGCACAACCTAACGATGCAGCAAGGGTCATAACACTTCAGCCACCTGATACAAATTGGCCGGTTGGCTTCTATACTCTAAAGTTGCTGGTAAACGGGGTGATTGAGGCAGAACTGCTCTTGCAAATTGTTCAATGATCAGAAGCGAATATAATTTTGCAAATAAATGCTATATTTATTCAATTAAATCTTGATTTTTGCATGAGTTGTAGGCACAATTTCTATTGAAAAGGAGCTTTTCTCCATTTCTGTAAGCAACCAAAGGGCTGGAATAATTATGACGATAAGCGCAGTTATGCAAGAATATTTAGCAGAGACCTATCGCATTGCGGCTGATCAAGATGAGCGTTATGTCAGCACATCAGCTTTGGCTGAGGCAATGGGTGTTACTGCGCCAGCCGTGGCACGGATGGCCACACGTCTGCGCGAGTCGGGATATATCGATCATGAGCCTTATCATGGTATGTGCCTTACCGAAGTTGGCCAGTACGAAGCATTAAAGGCAATTCGCCGTCATCGGCTCGCTGAAATTTTTCTAGTGCGGGTGATGGGCTTTCAGTGGCATGAAGTTCATGATGAAGCCGACGAACTAGGCCCGGTTATGAGTGACCAACTGGCCGCCCGTATGGAAGAAATGGCTGGCTTTCCGAAGCGTTGCCCACACGGCGAACCAATTCCGACCCCAACGGGTCAAATTGAGCGCATTCATGATGTGCCACTTTCACAAATTACCCCTCCATCCGAGCTAATTGTCAGCCGCGTAAAAACCCACGATGCCGAAAAGCTCATGTATATTGCTGAATTGGGGTTGCTGCCAGAAACCAAACTCACCTTGTTATCACGAGCTCCATTTAATGGGCCGATGCGCTTACGGATTAACGGCTATGAGCAAGTGATTGGCGCAGAGCTGGCTGATATTTTGCGTGTTAGTCCTTGCGATTAGCAGGACCGCGCCTACAATTAAAATTGCACCAATACCCGTTTCAGATTATGATTTGGGGCGGACGCAGAGTAAATAGGTGCAACAACAATGCCAC
>CAZLPC010000270.1:0-4816 GCA_964561305.1 uncultured Anaerolineae bacterium | reverse complement strand
TAAGGGCATGGGTTTGGGGTAGATGAATGCTGGGGCTGTTGGCGGCTTTCCACAAAAAGGCTATGGCATCTAGTCGCAAAAATCGCGCCCCGTTTTGCACATAAAACAATAACACATCCAACACCCGCAATAAGGTAGCGGGGTCTTGATAGTTTAGGTCGGCTTGATCGGCACTGAAGGTTGTCCATACATACACTGTTTCGCCACTATGGGTTGAAACTGCTGTGAGCAAGGGCGATGTGCGTGGGCGCACAACTGCGCTTAGGTCATCGTGGGGCTGGGCGGTAAAGAAAGTCTGGACATAGCCCTCGTCGTGGGCTAAAAATCGGCTAAACCACTCACCTTGCACCGAGGCATGGTTGATCACGGCATCAAACATAAGGTTAAAGTCATGATGCAGATGGCGGATGTGTTCCCAAGTTCCAAAGTTTTTGTCTACTGCATAATAATCCATTACTGAAAACCCATCATCGGACGATGAAGGATAAAATGGCAGCAGATGAATCGCTGAAATCAATCCCTTCAATTGATCAGTCGCGAAGTGGTGCAATGTTTGTAATGGCGCTTCAGCATCCTGTTGCAAGGTATCAGCATAAGTGATTAAGACTACATCTTGCTCACTGAGAGGAACACTGGTTTGTGGCGGTGGCAGGGTTTGGCGATAGCGATCTAAAAGCGCGTGCAGCTGTGCAGCCGTGGCTTCGGCCTGTGCTGAGGGATACAGTTGTTCTAGCAAATGGCGAATATGGTCAGTCATGCTGGCTTTTCCATGATGCACTTCAACAGTATGTAAAATGGTGGCGGGTGGCCCTAACAGTTTTTGCTGGTACTGATGTCGTCTAATATACGCTGTAAGGTATCGCGCAAGATAGCATACGAAAAGTGCTGCAACGCAACTTGATAGTTGTGTTCTACAACGTCAGCCCGATAGGTATCATCATCAAGCAGATGGCGCACTTGGGCTAGCACATCGGCATTGATATCGTGCGAAAATTCGACAGCACGGATGCCCGTTGGCTTAATATCAGCGACATACGGCCCATAACGATGCACAATAAATGGTTTGCGGAAGTACACTGTTTCTAAGAGTGCGTTGCCAAAGCCCTCGTATGTGCTTGGGTAAGTGACAAAATGCGCGTGGGGATAAATGTCCCACAGTGAAAACACTGGTTTGCCAGCGTGCATACCCCGTTCGGCCCCCACATAATCGCCGATGAAGCGATAGCGAATGCCAGCGCGATCGGCTTCTTCGCGCAGCCATGCCCCATACTGGCCCGGTTCATCGCCTTCATAGCCCGTGACCACAAAAACCAAGCGCGGATCGTCTAGTTTACGGACAAGCTCAATTGCTTTTTCAATGGCTTTGCGGCGGATAATGCGCGTGGGTTGCAACACAATCAGGTCGTTGGGCCCAATGTCAAAGGCTTGTCGAAATGTATTAGCATAGTCATCGGGTTGGGGTGCAGGCGTTTCATAGTCAAAAATGTTCGGCAGTAAATAGGCCTCAATGCCACGCCACGCCCGCAAGCGGCGCTGCATGGCGCTGTTGATCACGATATGCTTGATGGGTGTCAATTTCGGCGGAAAAGCATCATCTAGGATGTCTTGAATGTTGTTACTAAGAAAGCGGTCGCGCTCCCAATAAAAATCGTGATGTTGACAGATAGTACAAATTTGCCGCCGACTGACCACCTCTCGAATAGCAAGCCCCAACGAGATATTCATAGGAATGCACGAGGCATTTTGCACCATTAACACATCAATCGCATACCTATCAATAAAATCTTCTAGCGCAGCACGGATGGTGTCGGCCTCGTCATAGATGCGCTGACGGTCGGCGGGGCTGATGGTGCTGTCTTCAAATGCGGCCTGATATAGGGCTTGGGCGGTGGGGTGCTTAAAGTGCATTTGGGGTACAAGCTGGCCGGGTTGGGCGGCGCTATCTAGTTCGCCAGCACAATAAAAACAATGATGTCCCATCGCCTCAAAAACCGCCGCGATCTTAAAAATTTCTAGGCTAACACCATCTACACCTGCAATGCGGGTAGCAATAAATCCGATATTCATGGTTTTAGCTCCTGTTCAACGATTGGCGGAAGATAGAGCGTGGCCAAGAGTGCATTGGGCCATGCAAACCAATGCCGCGAAACCACATAAAATGTCGTGCTGTCGTATGCTTCGGGCAATGCGCCATCCCATTGAGCCGCATGGTGCAAAGTTGCCTCAATTTCTGAAGTTGCGTTGGTGTCTTGTAGGGTATGGGCCACTTGCAAGGCCTGAACATCGCCCAATGGCCATGGGGCCGGAGTATGCACCGATCCCAAGCGCCGATCATAGTAGCCGCCGTGATTTTGCTCAGAAAAAGCAAAGGTTAGGGTGGCTTGCCAAATCGGATCGTCTTTTTTTACCATACCCCACTCGGCGGCTAATACAGTTGGGGTGTCGTTGGCATCATGATAAAAATGATAGTTGTTTTGGCCATCGGTGGCATAGGCATAGAGTTTTTGTCCGTTATACTCGGCTATAAAATAGCTATCAATGGCTTGGCGCACGTCCTCAGCCATTTTCTTCAACGAAATGTCAAAGTGTAAAGGCAACTTGTCCAACTTAAGGAGGGTATGCCATAACAAAATATGGCTAGACAAATGATAGGGCAACGCAATGGGATCGTCGGCGGGTGTTTCTGAAGTGGGATAGAGGGCCGCGCCATTGGTGGGTAAATCTATAAGTAGATTTAAGATTTTATTGATGTGGGGCGATAGTCGTTCTAGCGTCGTCAGATCACTCGTAGACAGTACATATTCGGCTAGTTCTAGCAATGGGAATATCTGTTGATCAAGCTGAAAGCCGCGATCCTTGATGTGCCCATTAGCTAAATAGGCCCTTCCCCACCAGCCCTCGTGTTGTTCGGCCACTTCAAACATCCATAAAAGGTGTTGACGTACTAATTCTGTGGTTTCTGGTAAGTGCCATTGCAAAAAAGCATGGGCAATGTAATAGGCATCGCGGTTCCATGAAAGTGGTAGCAGCATGTGGTCGGTTAACAAACAAGTTGTGCCTGCTACCGGAATACTCATCATGAGCCCATAAGCCAGCCCGCGCCGTACCAAAGAATTGTTGGGGACGTTTTGCCAGCGTTGTTGCCAAATGTTGCGTTGGGTCAGGAATAGTTGAGTGATGTCCAGCGCTGCCAGTTCGCGCACCCGTTGACGGGCCGCTTGAGCGCTATTGCCAAAGGCAAAAATCAACGAAACTTGCTGGGCATCGCTTGAAAATGTTAGTTCAACAAGGCCGTTGTCGTTGGCTTCCCATTGTTCATAATGATGCCACAAGCCGATAATGGCAACAGTTTGCCCCAAATGCTCGTTCTCAATTGTTAAAATGCCGTCGCGCAGCACCACATTGGCCACCACTGGAGGGGCAGGCAACGGCCCGCCTTCGGTCAGTTGTGTATAGGCACAGCGCTGCAATGCCAATGTGCCGCGCCATGTGATGGGTGTGGGCACGTTTTCAAATGTCCATTGCTGAAAAGCGCCGCCCTGTGTGGCAAATGTGGTGGTAATAACACGGCCCTCATTTTCTAACTCAAAGTCTAATTGCGGGATAGCATCATTTAGCAAATAGGCTTGGCGGTGTAGGGCATAGCGTGTGCAGGTGGGGCCGAAACCCGTCATGGTTGCCAATGATGCACGATAGGCCCGCACCGCGGCCGGCCGATAGCGCAATGCATCTGAAAACGGTGCTGCCACCGTTAGCGTAGAATAGCCATAAGTAGGATGATAGGTGTTAAGCGCGATGAGATGGCCGTTCAGGTCAATGCTACCTGTAACGCCATCTGCACCAAAGTCTAGTGGCTTCACACCCAGTTTAGGATCAAGTAGTCGTTGGCTCATATAACCTTAGTTAATCTGCTGCGGCAGTTTGCATAAAGTCTGGGACAATAGCTTGGCCCGTATTAAAGTCGATCCAACGGATTTTGTCTATGGGTAGTCGAATCCAAAGTTCACTACCAGCTTGTGTCTTAAAATCAGGATGAGTGGATACCTTGATTGTATCCTCATCTACATGAATGGTGAGCAAGTTTTGTGAGCCAAGCGGCTCTACTACTTTAACATGAACTGGTAGCGTGTCAGGATGTGGTTGGTTAAACGCCTCCATATTCTCGGCGCGAATGCCCAGATAAACCGTTTGCCCTTCATAGGTGGCTAGGGCTGCGTGCATATTAGCGGGTGGCGCGACCACAAAATCACCTAGGCGGGCAATTATTTTGCCGTCATGTTTTTCGATGCGGCCTTGCAAAAAGTTCATGGGCGGGTTGCCGATAAAGCCGCCTACAAAGTGGTTAGAGGGTAGATCATAGACGCGCGTGGGGTTGTCATATTGTAAAATTTCACCTTTGTTCATCACCGCAATACGATCCCCCATGCTAAGGGCTTCAATCTGATCGTGGGTGACATAAATGGTGGTTGCGCCCAAACTTTGCAACAACGACTTTAGCTCGGCGCGCATTTCTAGGCGCAACAGTGCGTCTAAGTTGCTGAGTGGCTCATCCATAAGCAACACTTCAGATTGCATGGCGATGGCGCGGGCCACCGCCACCCGTTGGCGCTGGCCGCCACTCATTTGGCCGGGATAACGGTCGAGCAGGTTTTCGATGTGTAGCAACTCGGCGGCACGTTGAACACGCCCCTTAATTTCATCTTTAGGCAGGCGCTTCATTTTTAGCCCAAAGGCAATGTTGTCATATACCCGAATGTGGGGAAAGATAGCATAGCTTTGAAAGACCATCGCCAAATTGCGGTCGCGGGGTGGTAAG
>CAZLPC010000269.1:0-4895 GCA_964561305.1 uncultured Anaerolineae bacterium | reverse complement strand
CGTAAATGTACAACCCGTTTACCACTTATTGTGTGGGTAATGGGATCGATCCCAAAGCGCGGATAGACCCAATCTGGAATTAAGGTATGGTAAATGGCTTCTTTTTGCGGGGGATCAAGGCTATTAATCCCCCGCAGGCTGCTGGGCCATATACGAGGTGGTTGTGTCACCGCCGATAGTCCTTCAGCGCCCGTTCGATCTGACGTTTATCATCTTTTTCGCGCATGGCTTGGCGTTTATCGTGCAGTTTCTTACCGCGTGCAATAGCAACTTCAAGTTTGGCGCGGCCATTCCGTAAATGAACTTGAGTGGGGATAAGCGTATAGCCCCGAATGGTGAGATCGTCCGAGATTTCTTCAATCTCTCTGCGATGTAACAATAGCTTGCGTGGTCGCAGTGGCTGGTGGCTTTGCTTGGCGGCTTGCTTATATTCAGGAACATGGGCATTCAATAGCCACAACTCGCCATTGCGTTGGATAACATAGGCTTCTTGTAAGCTGATATGACCTGCTCGTATAGATTTGATTTCTGAACCCATCAAGGCCAAGCCTGCCTCATAGCGTTCTAATAGTTCATAATTATGGCTTGCTTTGCGATTACGTGTGATGACTTTTACACTATCGCTCATTATAGCCTACCTTTTTGCGATAATCGAATCAATAGGGCTATTGAATGTGGGGGAGGGTTGATAGGCCGATGGCACTTGCTCTATTGGGAAGTGAACATCAATAAAATCTAGTGCCGCCGCAATATACAAATCATTACCTGCCTCATCAAATTGAGTGCCCTCTAGCACCACATCTGGAGTTAGCCCAACCCCTTCAATACGGCGATTGCCGGGTGTAAACCATGCTGCTGCCGTAACACGCAATTCGCTGCCATCTGATAGCTCATAGACATATTGTACCGAACCTTTACCAAAGCTGGTTTGACCAATCAGTACAGCCCGTCCCCGATCTTGCAGCGCACCGCCTACAACTTCTGAGGCACTAGCACTGCGATTATCAATCAAAACCACTAATGGCACACTTTCTGCCACGCCGCCATCTTTCGATGAAAGAATTTCTTCGTTACCTTGACGGTCGCGCTGCACCACCACTACACCGCTATTTAAGAAAATATCGGCTACTGTGAGGGCCTCATTTAACAAACCGCCGGGGTTGCCACGTAAATCGAGGATGATGGCGCGAGGGTTTTCATCCATCATAATATCGAGCTTGCATTGCAACTGATAGGTAGCCAGAGCATTAAATAAGGTTAGGCGCAAATAGCCAATATCGCCGTACAGTTCATCTAAAACAGTGATAGACTCGATAGCAGCACGTTGAACGGTAATATCAAAAACCTCATCGTCTGTGGGCCGATAAATGGTCAGTACCACATTGGTTCCCTCGCGTCCACGCACAAGCTCTACCACAGCATCTAATGATAACCCTTCGACTGAATCCCCGTTTACTGCCCGAATAACATCACCGTTTCGTAGGCCCGCTTTGTCGGCTGGGGTCTCATTAATACAACTATCACGGATGATCTCTACAATAAACGGCTCGCCATCTTCTGTCAGGCTAACACTTGCGCCAATACCGCCGAAGCGTCCTTCTATAACCTCGCGGTTATTTTCGGCGGGGCTAGGGGGCAAAAAGCTTGTATTATCATCACCAATGCTGCCGACGAAGCCTTGTATACCACCATATACACGGTCTTGGGTGTTTGGAAGCTGGTCTTCAAAGTAATAATCCTCTTCGATATGTTCCCAAACTTCCCAAAACACCTCAAATTCTGGCGAGTAAGCCACACTGCTCTGGCGATCATAAATCACGCCACCAATAAAACCCAAGCCAGCCGTCACCACCAGCGCAAAGACGATGGTGATGATCTGAAACGAACTTAGCCCAGAAGATTTCACCGTTGCAGGTGGCTCATCTTCATTAAGAAACTTGTTGGGCGCAAAATTCAAATCTTGATTATCCATAGTTTGCTACCGATACATCTCTAGTTCTGTGTTGTTAGTTGTGTACGAAGTTGGCGCACAGCTTCATCAAGCTCTACCTCGCGCCCGTTCATATCAGGAATCATTTCAATGTCAGGGGTTAGGCCAACGTTATCTAGTGGTGTGCCGTTGGGTGTTAGCCAAATTGCGCCTGTAATGCGGAAAGACGATCCATCAGATAACCCAAAGATATATTGTACAGAGCCTTTGCCGCGGGTGCGTTGTCCTACTAGCAAGGCACGTCCGTTTTGTTGCAAGGCTCCAGCCACCACTTCGGCAGCGCTAGCGGTGCGATCATTCACTAAAATCATAATGGGTATGTTTGGGGCAAGGCTACCGGGCGTTGCACTTTCGATTACTTCGCCCGAAACGCGGCTTTGCTCGATCACAATTGCACCGTCCTCTAAAAATGCGTCAGAGATGTCAATACTTTCGCGCAGCAAGCCCCCTGAATTGTTCCGCAAATCTAACACCAAACCCTGCATTCCTTGTACTTCTAACTGTGCAATGGCCTCGTTTAGCTCGGTGGGAGTGCGGCTGGTAAAGCTGATGATATTGATATAGCCAATCAGTGGTTCTTCGGGCAACATGCGCCACAACACTGAGGGAATGCTAATCTCATCAAAGGCAATTTGATAAGTTATTTCATCACCATCGGCAACTGTGCGAATCGTGATTTCTACGCCGTTGCCTTCATCGGTTACTTCACCACGCATCGCTTGACGGATAACATCTAGGTTTTGGTCAATGGCTATTGGCTCGCCATTAATGGCCAACAAAATATCGCCGTCACGGACACCTGCCAAAAACGCAGGGCTATTGGGATAGGGAAATAGCTCAATTGCACCTTGTACATTGCGCTTAATCTCGACACCAATACCGCCATAGCGCCCCGCAAGTGCATCACTTTCGCTGCGGGCAACGGGTGGCTCGTTAAAGAAACTATAGGGATCGCCCAACGATCCCAAATAGCCACGAATAGCAGCATATTGGAGTTGACTGTTGCCCGGCAAATCGGTGTAATAATTGTTTGCCACCAATTGATGTACTTCATCGAGCAAGGAAAATTGTAAGGCGTTGGGATCATCTTGGGCGCTTACTGTACGCGTCACTTGGGGGGCGGTCAGATCGCGGGCAAAGAAGCCCGCCGCAAAAACCACGCCTAACACTAACCCAATAGCAGCACCACGCAACGCAAGCCCTATGGGCGTATGATTACGATTTTTCACAGTGGGTTTCCTCTAGCAGATAGTCAGTTTGATCTTTAGAGCATTATTGTAGCATTATTCTATGAGGAACAAGCAACTAGATACATCAGATACTTGCTGAGTATCGAAAACGCCCAAAACGTGTTGGTTGGGATCAATTTGGATATCAGTTGGCACGGTATCGAGTTCTAGGGTAAAAACTTCATTATCACGTAATGCAAAAATGACTTCTGTACTGCTATCATCTATTCCAATGATATGAATTGGCATATTGAGGCTATAAGGCACATCGCGTTGGTTACAGGCTCGTATAGTCAAGACATGATCTTGATAATGCCAAGCTAGTATATAATCAGGAATGCCCGTACTTTGCAGCCACTGGCGGCGAAACGTGGTCAAATCTTGGCTACTAAATTGCTCAACAAAGCGAAAAAAGTGATTGGTTGTAACCGGAAAAACATCAAACCTTGCCCATGCCTGAATCATCGTAAAAAATACATCATCCCCCAATCTTAACCGCAACATGTGAAGCACCCACGCACCCTTTACATAGCTATCGCGCCCAAATAACTCACTACGATTTGGGTAAGCAAGTGGCGTATTCCGACGGCTAGCAACTAATCCATTTTCATCACGGGTAAGAATCTGCTGAAAAGCCTCTGGCCCTTCTATGATTTCTGTTACCAACCATTCAGCATAGGTAGCAAAGCCCTCATTCAACCAAATATCACGCCAAGAAGCCAGTGTGACTGTGTTGCCATACCAGTGATGTGCCAACTCGTGTACGACAAGATCAAAGAACAATTCAGGCGTACTATAAGCTGTACCTGTCGAGAGCATCGTCATTGTCTGTGTTTCAATAGCCCCATTAGGCAACGGCGTAACCACATGACCATAAGTATCAAATGGAAACGGGCCAAACAATCCTTCTAAAACAGAAATTGCCAAACCTGTTGTGCTTAAAATTTCAGCGATGCTATCGGCTGTGCCGGCATAAGCATAATGCTGAAGGGGAATGCCATTTTGTGTGACCGCTTCAATACGCTCATATTCCGCCACGGCCACAATCGAGAGATTGGTTGCCATCGGTTGAAGCATTTGCCAATGAAATGTTGCCTGCTCATTAGAAATAACACTATCCACCAGAATACCATTGGCAACAGCCGTATAACCTATAGGAACATGCAAATGAAAAGAGTATGTAGCGCGGTCAGTTGGATGGTCATTGCAAGGATACCACGAATGAGCGCCATCAGGCTGATTGGCAAAAGCGAGTCGCGCTGGATCAGACTCATACTCTAGGCCCACCCGAAACGAATTGCTATAAGGCGTGTCTATGGCTTGGGCAATGCCAGCATAAACCACCTGTAATTCAAAGAGTGTCCCATAAGTTAAGGGTACAGGAAGAACGACCGACAATTTCGCATCTAATTGTTCAAACAAGACTTCTGCGCCATTTATAGATACAGATTGCGCTTGCATCACCGCAAAATCTAGAGTAAGTTCAGCGAGATGATGATAGGTGGCACGGATGGTTAATGTTGCAATACCATCAATGCTGCGGTCTAGCGGGTTAATCGTTAAATCAAGGTCATAATGCAAAACATCATAGCCTGTGTTGCCAATTTCAGGCGAAAACAACGGATCAATAACAGGCCCACCACCCACTTTTTCAGGGACAAAAGCAGTATCAAGTA
>CAZLPC010000268.1:3761-4925 GCA_964561305.1 uncultured Anaerolineae bacterium | reverse complement strand
TGGTGGACGAATCCGAGTCGAGGGTGGGTTAGTGTAGTGCCTCGCTGGTGGCGGGCGCGTTCATGTCAAGTAAAGCAATTAGGGCAAGGCGCTCGTTGGGGCGCAAGGCTTCCCATGTGGGTGCAATAGTATTTTTAGCCATATCAAGCGCCGCTGGGTAGATCGCTGTGAGATCGTGGGTAGTCATCAGGTTTAAGCGTGCCCGATCTTCTTCCCAGCGCCGATATAACAAGCGTCCAATTGCTTGCAAATGATAAGGGTGGCCGCCCGACCATAACAAAATGCGTGCGAGGGCCTCTGGCTCAAAACCATATAGCGCCTTCACTGGCTCAGTGATCAGTTGGCGGGCTTCACTGGTAGCTAAATGTGGTAGGCGATAGTGCAAGTTGGGATCGTTCATGGGTGGAGTTTGCAAGGCGCGGGCCTCATAGCGCATATCTAGCGAAAACAGCAGATCAAGTTGTTCATAGCGATCCAACAGGTTTTGCCAATAGTCCATAAAATCCGACGGCAAATCGCCCGCATCCATCGCATCCAAAACCAAATGAGCATTGTCCACCATCAGCACCAAATGGCGTGTACGCCGAATAGCCGAAAAAACCACTTCTAAATACTCATCGGCCAGCCACCCCAACAAATTCACATTAGGATCAGACACATCTGGAAAAGACGGCAACCGATAGGTGCTGGCCTCGATAGCAGCCATCATAGCGCGGGTCTGATCCACAATGGTGGCCACAAACGCCACGGCATTATCCATTTCAAGTGCCGATGCGTCTATTTTCACACTTGGATAGCGTTCATCCACCACCAACGGCACACGCCCCAACAGCGAGCTTTTGCCAATGCCGTGTGTGCCCAACACCACCAACGCTCGTGGGGTGCGTCGCCCCGATAAATGCAGCGTTAAAAAACGGAGTGCATCTTCGCGTCCATAAAAAAGCGTAGGGTCTAGGACGGGCCGAAGCGGGTTATAGGGGTTGGTATCCATGTGCCAAAACGCTCTTTCTAGCGGTTGCGTTTACGGGTCGTCAATAATACTGCCGCGCTAGTGAGCGCTAGCCCCACGCCCAAAGCTGGCTTTGACGCTTTGGGCGTAAGAATGGGGCGGTGTTCGATATAGTGTCGGCGTGCTGGGTTGAAATAGTGCTGGGCAATGTGTTG
>CAZLPC010000268.1:3109-3751 GCA_964561305.1 uncultured Anaerolineae bacterium | reverse complement strand
TACCGCAGGCACAATATCGGGTGTAATGGCATCTATGCCCACAAAATAATCGTCATAGGGCATAAAATCGTCTTTCGTAGTGATTGCATCGCTACTGATCCACAGCGCCAACTCTAAGTTATCTTGCAGATTGAGCAAGGCGCGCCCTCGCAGCGCCGATTTTGCATCGCTGACATCGGTAGCCCTAAACTTGCCTTCAATAAGGCGCGTGACCTCATCGGTGATCATAGTGCGGGCTGTCTCTAAATCATCTACATCTACTGTTGTATAGATTTTAAAGTAGCCTGTATCCGAGTACAAATTGGGGTATACCTGAATGTCATAGGACATGCCTTTGTCATAGCGCATGGTCTGTAGATAGGTATTTTCTAGCATTTCGCCGATAACATACCATGCGAAACGGTCGGGATGGGCACTGTGGCCCAATAAGTTGCCAATAAGCAGTTGGCCTTGCTCGTTGGGGGTGGGGCCGTGCAAGCGCACATCAAAAGGTGTGTCATCCACTTTTACACTGGGGATAGGGTCGGGTGCAGGACGGTCTGGCTCATCGCCGAATTGACGCGCCACCATCTCAAACACTTGGTCTGGCTGAACATCGCCCACCACAAAAATTGTAACATGATGTGGCACATAATAGGTCTG
>CAZLPC010000268.1:0-3099 GCA_964561305.1 uncultured Anaerolineae bacterium | reverse complement strand
TAAAACTGCACCAGCATATCATGCGTCATCTGCTTCAAGGTGTGATCAGTGCCAATGATCGGAAACAAAAATGCCGATTTAGGATACATGCGCCGCGAAGCAGCCCGATCCACATGCCAGCCTAAGTTATGGTCTTCTATCCATTCCCATGCTTTTTGCAAATATTCAAAGTCGCCACCTTTTTCATTGATGATGACTTGGCGTTCTTTTTCAAACTTATCGGCGGGGAGTGTGGGCTTAAAAACCAGTTGGTGCAACCAATCTAGCCCAAAAGCCAGTTCCGAGGCCGGCAAATGGATATAAAAGCTGGTTTCTTCGCGGGCAGTTTCGGCGTTACACTCGCCGCCCACACGCCGCACCACATCAGTAATCTCCGACTCGTTCCAGCGTTCTGTTCCTGTAAACAGCATGTGCTCTAAGAAGTGGGCCACGCCGTTGTTATACTCGTTTTCGGCACGCCCCCCCACCGGCAAATGAGCCATAACAGCCACAGTGCCGGTGTTTTGACGTGGCACACACCAAATCCGTAATCCGTTCGAGAGTGTATGACGATGAAGTTGGAAGAATGTTGTGGTCAATTTGGTCTCGCTGTTAAAGCCCATCCAAGGCTAAACTTTGGATGGGCAGATTGATCTATGGTAGAGAATGTGTTGTTAAGATTCGATGATTTCGACTGAAACCAGTGTATCGCCCGGGTTCGGATCAGACATAGGATCGCGCAAGCGGATTTGATTCACTACATCCATACCTTCTACTACACGGCCAAATACGGCATGTTTGCCATCTAGCCATGGCGTGGCGGTATGGGTAATGAAAAATTGGCTGCCGTTGGTGTTGGGGCCTGCATTAGCCATGCTGAGGGTGCCGGGGGTATCGTGCTTCAGCTTAAGGGCGCTTGGCTCATCATTCCATTTATAGCCGGGGCCACCACGTCCCGACCCCGTTGGATCGCCACCTTGTATCATAAAATCTTGAATGACACGATGAAACTGTGTTCCATCATAAAACCCATCGCGGGCCAAAAACACAAAGTTGTTCACAGTTTGGGGCGCTTGGGCAGTAAACAATTCTATGGTGAACGATCCCCGATTGGTGGTAAAAACGGCTTTATAGCTTTTGCTCGGATCAATTTGCATTGCGGGCGGGGCGCTATATTGCTGGGCCATCGGTTTCTCCTTACAGATTGTTGATCAAAATGTGCTATCAGTGTAGCGGATTTAACGCCAGAACGGTAGGTTAGTTGCTTGCCCCCAACGCATCCATTAGGGCAGCCATCAGGCGCATCGTATCAAAATAATCGCGCTCATAGATATTTTCGTTGGGGGCATGTGCGCGGGAAAGCGGATGCCACGTTGTACCTGCGGATACAACCGGGATACCGAGTTCTACGCTTAAGGGGTGCATGGGGCCGCTGCTCGTAAACCATGGGATCAAGACTGGTGTTGTATCTAGCACAACCTGATAGGCCCGATAGGCGGCTTGGCGCAGGGCGCTGTCTTGGGCTTGCATAGCTGGTGCTTCGCCCGCCAGCATAATTAGGCTGACATCGCTAAAGCCGCGCCGATCAAGGTGTTGGCGCAACAAATCTTGCATCAATTCAGGTGTTAAATCGGGCACAAGCCGACAGTCTAGTTTAGCCATCGCTTTCGACGGCACGATGGTTTTTGCGCCTTGTTCTTGATAACCACTATCTAAGCCGCAAATGGTAATAGTTGGCTCAAGCATCCAGCGCCGCCGCGCAGCATGATCGTCCATATCGTTAATCCATTGTAATAGCCCAAAATTATGGCGCATTTTGTCGCTTTCAAAGGGCAGCGCATCAATTTGAGTCAGCACGTCGGGGGACATAACGCGGATGTGTTCGGCCAAACCATCTACTGTAATGTTGTCTTGGGCATCTTTTAGGGTGGCTAGGGCTTGTACCAAACGCCACGCAGGGTTTTGCACCATTGGCGCAAGCGACGAGTGTAGATCATAGCTGGGGCCGGTGGTGTGCAGTTCAAAATAAGCGATACCCTTGCACCCTTCCGCGATCTGATAGCGGCCCGCTTCGTCATAACTGCCGCCTTCCCATAAAACACTATCAGCAACCAATAACTCACGGTGATCGTGTACCCATTGGGCTAAATGCACGCTGCCAATTTCTTCTTCACCCTCAAAAATAAACTTCACACAAATCGGCAAGGGACCTTGGGTGGCCAACCATGTCTCGATTGCTTGAATCCGCGCCAATAGTTCGCCTTTATCATCTGCTGTACCGCGTCCTATCAGTTGTCCGTCGCGCTGCACCAGTTCAAAAGGTGGCGTGTCCCACAAATCGGCGGGGGTTTCGGGCTGCACATCATAATGGTTATAAACCATCAGCGTATGCGGCCCCGCGCCTATTTCAGCTAAAATAATGGGGCTACTGCCTTCTATGGGGAAAATTTGCACCTGTGCGCCTAATTTTTCTAGCCGCGCCACAATCCAATTGGCACAAGGCTGAATGCTGCGGTTTTGGGCGGCCACGCTAGGAAAAGCAATTAGCTCGGCAAATTCTTGCAAAAAGCGGGTTTTATTGGCTTCAATATAAGCATTAAAGACTGCGAGTTCCATTGGTTGTATCCTCTGATTTAGATTGAGGGGATAAAATTTGACGCACACTATCCAACGGATTGGCGCGTTGCTGAATAGATGACACCAATAACTCAGCCAACAAGCCAATGGTGAGCAACTGTACACCCACAATCATCAATAACACCCCTAGTGTCAGAAGGGGGCGATCACCAATCGGGCGCACACCCCGCAACCACTCTATTGTTAAATAGGCATTGACCACCAAGCCCAAAAACGTCAACATTGCGCCTAAGCCACCAAATAAATGCAAAGGACGGTAGCGATAATTGGCCACGAAAACCACCGTCAGCAAGTCGAAGCCACCACGCAAAAGCCGACCGGGCCCATACTTTGAGCGGCCAAATTGGCGCTGATGATGCACGACTGGAATTTCAGTTACAGCAAAACCGTTATAGTGGGCAATAATCGGAATATAGCGATGCAAATCGCCATAAATGCGGATGGTGTGGGCGACATCGGAGCGCATGGCTTTTAGGCCGCTGT
>CAZLPC010000267.1:0-4933 GCA_964561305.1 uncultured Anaerolineae bacterium | reverse complement strand
GCCAATTGTCCCTATGTTTACATGGGGCTTGTTACGTTCAAATTGAGCCATTGTTTATGATCTCCTTGATAACTAACCTTTTTTGATGATTGTTTCGGCGATATTTTGCGGAACGGGCATATATTGTTCAAATTCCATGCTAAAGCTGCCGCGACCACGTGTCATATTACGCAGGTCGGTAGTATAGCCGAACATTTCGCCCAATGGCACAATTGCCCGAACATTTGAAACCCCGTCGCCGCGTGGCTCCATTCCTTGAATAATGCCACGACGTGCCGACAAGCTGCCAACCACATCGCCAGTATGATCATCAGGGACAATTACATCTACGCGCATCACAGGTTCTAGCAAAATAGGGCCACCTTTTTGGACACCCTCTTTTAAGCACATTGAACCTGCAATCTTAAAAGCCATTTCGCTGGAGTCTACATCGTGCATTGCGCCATCCACAATGCGGGCTTTTACGCCCACAACAGGATAACCAGCAATAACACCACCACTGATTGCGTCACGCATCCCGTTTTCGGCAGCACGCACAAATTCACGAGTGATAGAACCACCGCGAATTTCATCAAGAACAATCATTTCATCTTCGGCGTTTTGTTCTCTTTCCTCTTCAGACATTGGCTCAAATTCAACCACCACACGGGCATATTGGCCGCTACCACCAGTTTGGCGCTTGAAAGTGGTGTCAATACGCACTGAGCGCGTAATGGTTTCACGATAAGACACCCGCGGCTTGCCGACGGTGGCTTCTACGCCAAACTCGCGCTTCATACGGTCAACCAACACCTCAAGGTGTAGCTCGCCCATGCCTGCAATAATGGTTTGGCCAATTTCAGAATCAACCGTCACAGTAAAGGTGGGGTCTTCGTCTGACAAAGAGCGTAAGGCCTTGCCCAGTTTGTCTTGATCGGCCTTTGAAGCAGGCTCGACTGCAACTTGGATAACGGGCTTGGGGAATTTGATTTGCTCTAGGATGATTGGCTTGTCAATATCCGACAAGGTATCGCCAGTGAAGGTATCTTTTAGACCCAACACGGCCGCAATATCGCCGGCTTGAACAGCCTCAACATCTTCACGACGGTCGGCAAACATCCGTACAATACGACCAATGCGTTCGCGCTTGTCTTTGGTGGTGTTCATGGCATACGAGCTAGAGGCTAGCACGCCCGAATAGACCCGAAAGAAAGCCAAGCGGCCGACAAAGGGGTCAGAGATAATTTTGAAAACCAACGCTGCCAACGGCTCATCGTTGCTGGCGCTACGAAGCAAGCGGTCGCCCTCTGGATCAGCCGGATTAATGCCTTCTACTGGCGGAATATCTAGTGGCGAGGGCAATAAATCTACTACGGCATCCAACAATAATTGAACACCTTTGTTTTTCAAAGAAGAACCACACAATATTGGCTGAACTAAGCCTGCAATGGTGGCCGTACGCAAGACAGCCATTAAATCTTCTTGCGAGATTTCTTCTTCCATCAAATAGCGCTCTAGCAAGAATTCATCGGTTTCAACGATAGATTCCACCATTTCGGCGCGGCGAGCTTGCATTTCTTCAAGCAACTCGGCGGGAATGGGGTGGCGCTCAATGGCAGTACCCAAGTCGTCCCCATACGTAACGTATTCCATACGAATCAGGTCAACAATGGCACTAAAGTCGCCACCAGACCCAATCGGAATTTGGATACGAACTGGATTAGCCGCCAGACGGTCTTTCATCATTTGGATGCAGCGCTCAAAGTCTGCACCTGTGCGATCCATCTTGTTGACGAAGCAAATGCGAGGCACCCTATAGTCATCGGCTTGCCGCCACACAGTCTCAGATTGTGGCTCTACACCTGCAACACCGTCGAAGACCACCACACCACCATCTAGTACGCGCAAACTGCGTTGCACTTCGGCGGTGAAGTCTACGTGGCCGGGAGTGTCAATCACGTTAATTTGGTGGTCTTTCCAACTAGCCGTTACCGCAGCAGCCGTAATGGTGATGCCGCGCTCTTTTTCTTGCTCCATGTAATCGGTGGTGGCGTTACCGTCATGCACTTCACCGATGCGATGAATATTGCCCGTGTAATACAACACGCGCTCGGTAGTGGTGGTTTTACCGGCATCAATATGAGCAATGATGCCGATATTGCGTACTTTTGTAAGATCAAGCGTTTTGATAGCCATTTACGTGAGCTTTTTCCCTATTGAACGATGATACAACGGCTTAACGTTACCATTTGTAGTGGGCAAAGGCACGATTGGCCTCGGCCATACGATGTGTATCTTCTTTTCTCTTGAGCGCAGTGCCTTGCCCATTGGCGGCATCCATAATTTCGGCTGCCAATTTTTCGGCCATGCTACGCCCACTACGGGTACGCGCAGCCGCTAAAATCCAGCGCATCGCCAAAGAGCGGGCGCGGTCGACAGGCACTTCAATGGGTACTTGATAAGTAGAACCACCCACGCGGCGCGGCTTTACTTCGACTGTTGGGGTTACATTGCGTAACGCCTGTTGGAAGACATCCATCGCTTCGCGTTTGGTGCGATCTTCTACAATTTCAAAAGCCGTGTACATAATACGGGTCGCAACGCTCTTTTTGCCATCTCGCATCATGCGATTAACAAACATGGACACATCGGTGCTGTTATAACGAGCATCTGGCTGAACACTGCGTTTTGGGGGCTTGTTACGACGAGACATATTTCACCATTCCTTCCGGGTTTATTTCTTTTTACCGGCGGGTGCAGCGCCTTTGCCAGCCTTCGGACGTTTTGTGCCATATTTGCTACGGCCTTGCTCACGCTTTTGCACACCATCGGTGTCTAGCGTACCGCGCACAATGTGATAACGTACACCGGGCAAGTCACGCACACGACCACCACGCACCAACACAACGCTGTGTTCTTGCAGGCTGTGGCCCTCACCGGGGATATAGGCACTTACTTCAATGCCATTTGACAAACGAACACGCGCCACCTTCCGCAAAGCAGAATTGGGCTTCTTAGGGGTTTGGGTACGTACCAATGTACATACACCACGCTTTTGCGGTGCGCCTTTGGGCTGGCGTTGCCGCGTTTGCGAGAACGAGTTAAAGGTATATTGAAGCGCTGGTGCTGTACTCTTGCGCTTCTTTGGCTTGCGCCCTTTACGCACAAGCTGGTTAATGGTAGGCATTCCTATCTCCGTGATACTTGTAAATCTGGCCAGATCACATTCTCTAATAACGGCGAACTACTTTTGTTTTGGCACACAACTTGAGGCTACCCAATGCAACGCAAAGCGTTGAGGCAGCCTCAAGTGTTATGTACGCACTCAATTCCGTAGACATTGCCTTGTCTAATGCAAGGTTGCAACGGGTGTGGTAGTTCCTTTTGACGTTGGGGGACAATACTAACACCCCAAGTTTGGCTTGTCAAGTCATTATGGCGTATTGATGGGATTTTCTATAGATCGCAATAGATTAAACTGAGGTAGGTGGACGAGCGCTACCCACATCGGCGATAGCGTCGCGTAGGGCAGCCGCAGCACGCGCATCGGGCTTATCAGGAATATCGGGCGTGGGCAAGGTTAAGTTATAAATAGATGGCATGGGTTGACCCTTCGGGATGGGGATATTACTACCCGGATCACGCCCACTGCGCGACTTTTTGGCAGGTTCGTGCCCCCCATAATCCACTCGGTACCCTCGGCGGCGTTCGAGGCTGTCTTCTAGTAGGCCCAGCCCAAAAATAACCACAATATCCATCATTAAAATAATCAATAAAGATACCGTCACCAGTTCTAGCGCTTCTTTGACCGGGCCGGTTAGGGTATCTACTAGAAACTCATCTAGCCCAATCACCAAGAATATGACCGATAGTACCCCCACTACACCTAAAACTAGCCCCCAGCCGTCGCGATCTTCTTTAGTGGGGATCATGCCATTACTTATGGTGAATAATAGGTAAAACCACAAGAAAAAGTCGGGTGTATTAAATTGTTGCTGAATGGCCGGCCCTAAGGCATCAATTTCGCCGGTGCTAAATGCAGCAGGAATAGCATGTAAATTAAGAATTTGCGTAGATATAAAATAGACGAGCGCGGCTGCAATTAAAAAAGGTGTGCCCCCCATGATGGCAGAGCGAATTTTGTCGGTTTTATCAATAGTGATAAAGTCATAGCGAATGGTGCCGTTGTCTTGGCGGTGGGGGCGGATTTCCATCTTTTTGATTTTGATGTTAAGAATACCCGCCACAAGGTACTGCACAAACTCGTGCAGCACCACCCCGGGCAAAAAGATAATATAATAAAAGCCTGTGGCTTGTTCTTTGTCTTCGGTTAACAGATATGCCACCCCAAACAAATGCCGATGAATCCATTGTTCGGCAAAAACCAAGGGGCCTAACACCAATAAGAGGTTGATCCAAGGCGTAATGATGGCAGTGGCATCCATGTAAAACTATAGGCCTTTCGCACTGATCGCAATCTTGACCATTTCGGTAAAACCATCCACCTCTAATGAGGCCCCACCAACCAACCCACCGTCAATATCGGGCTGAATCATGAGGTCGTGGCAATTGGCAGGTTTCATGCTGCCACCATACAAAATGCGCGTGGCTTGGGCAATGTCATTGCCATACAAATCGGCAAGGGCCTTCCGCACTACCCCGCCAATAATGGCTTGGGCTTGTTCTGGGGTGGCATTTTTACCTGTTCCAATTGCCCAAATGGGTTCATAAGCAATCACCACATCCGACATTTGGGCGGGGGTAATGCCATCCAACGCTGCCCGAATTTGACGATCACACACAGCTTCTGTTTCGCCACCCTCGTTTTGTTCAAGTGTTTCACCCATTGCAATAATCGGCTTTAAGCGATGGGCCAGCGCAATTTTAGCTTTTTGATTGACATCAGCATCCGTTACACCTAGATATTGGCGTGTCTCAGAGTGGCCGATAATGA
>CAZLPC010000266.1:0-4946 GCA_964561305.1 uncultured Anaerolineae bacterium | reverse complement strand
TTTATGAAACACTATCGTTATAGTCTATTGGTGTTGATAGTAGTCGTTTTGGGGGTTGGGTGCAGTGGCCTAAATGCCCCGCAAGCCACACCAGAGGCCCACTCAACAGCACAGCCCGTCTCCGCCAACCGCCCGCTTGACACTGACCTTCAAATTGTTAGTAACGATCTGTCGCCGATAACGGTCGGCATCGCCCAGCAAGACCCCACGCCTACTCCTTTGCCATCTATTGTGATTGATCAAGCCCGCGCCGTAGAAATGGTGTTGATCAATATTTATGAACGGGTGAGTCCATCGGTGGTTAATATTGAAGTAGTGGATCAACGGTCGGCGACCAATATCATAGACAGCAGTGGATCAGGCTTTGTGTATGACACCGATGGACATATTGTCACCAACGCACATGTAGTGTTGGGTGCGCGCGAAATTTTAGTGACGTTTCCACAAGGCTTAGTGATCGAGGCTGAAATTGTGGGCTATGATGTATTTAGCGATATTGCTGTGATTCGGGTAGATGTTGAGCCAATTCTTTTACAGCCTGTCGAAATTGGCGATAGCAACACAGTGCGCGTGGGTCAATATACAGTTGCCATTGGTAATCCATTTGGTTTGCAAAGCAGCATGACCACTGGCATTGTAAGCGCCATTGGCCGCACCTTGCCCTCGCAAGCATTGATCAATCCACTCACCTCAGAAGTGTATAGTAACCCGGCCATCATTCAAATTGATGCTGCTGTGAATCCGGGCAATTCGGGCGGGCCAGTGCTAAATTTAGACGGCCAAGTAATTGGTGTAGCTACTGCTATCCGCTCAGAAACAGGCTTATTTCAAGGCGTGGCTTATGCTGTGCCAGCTAACACTATCAAGCGCGTTGTGCCCCAACTCATTGCTAGCGGTCGCGCCGAGTACTCGTGGCTGGGGGTACAAACAGTAGATGCTAGCCTTTCAGGATTAAGTATGCCAGCACTAGCGGTTGCGCTTAATTTACCTGTTAATTATGGTGTTTTGGTTCAAGATGTGCTTAGTAACTCGCCGGCCGAAGTTGCGGGCCTGTTGGGTGGTAATAGTGTAGTTGAAGTGCGTGGCGCACCCGTAGAAACTGGCGGCGACATCATTATTGCCATTAATGGCCAAGATATCGAAGACCTTGACGAACTGTTGCAATATTTGGTCGAAAATACCTCACCGGGCGATACCATTACGTTAACAGTGGTTCGTGGCACACAAATTTTAGATGTGCCAGTGGTGTTGGGCACGCGCCCCGCAAGTAATTAAAGTAGAGGAACTTGACAATGGAACTTGCCACCACGCAACAACAAACGACCCAAACTGCGCCCACGCATCTGCTGTCGCGCCTTAAAATCAATACTGCCTTAGCTGAAGATGTATTGACGCGCTTTATTCGTCACGAAGTTCACTCAAATGGATTTGAGCGGGCAGTAGTGGCCCTTAGTGGAGGTATTGACTCGGCATTAAGCACCTATTTGGCGGCGCGGGCTTTGGGCCCAGAAAATGTGCTCGCAGTGCGGATGCCTTATCGCACATCATCGCCCAACAGTCTCGCTGATGCTCAAACGGTTATTGATGCATTAGGGATTCAATCAGAAACCGTCGAGATCACCTCAATGGTCGAGCCGTTATTCGAGCGTTTTTCGGACATGAGCAATATTCGGCGAGGCAACATTATGGCCCGCCAACGCATGATCATCCTCTATGATCAATCAATGGCTTTTAATGGCTTAGTGGTAGGAACCAGCAACAAAACCGAGACCTTGCTGGGGTATAGCACCATCTATGGCGACAGCGCCGCCGCTATGCAGCCCATTGGTGATCTCTATAAAAATCAAGTGCGCCAACTTTCTGATGCAATGGGTGTGCCCAACAGTGTTCTTCATAAAGCACCTTCAGCCGATTTATGGGAAGGCCAAACCGACGAGGACGAGTTGGGCTATAGTTATGATATGGCCGATCAACTGCTTTATTTGTTGATTGATGAACGATACGCAATTCAAGCCTGTGTCGAAGAAGGCTTTGAGCAACAATTTGTCGAGATGGTGTGGCGGCGAGTGCGTCGCAACCACTATAAACGCACCCAGCCCAATGTCGCTAAATTAAGCAAGCGTACCATCGGCAGCGACTTTTTATATGTGCGTGATTGGTCGGGCGGCTAAGACGACGCATCCTCACTATTATTAGATTCGGGCTTGGTGGGGTTAACAGTGGGCTTTGTCCATGCTGCATAGCGCGACGCTTCAGCCACACCATTCTCTTGCTTGGGTGCATCGGGCTGTGGATTGGTGCGCTGTTTTTGGGCAGCCAAGGTTTCGCTGGCTTGCAAAGCCTTGCCAACCACATTCCGCGGTGAAGTGGCGTTTCGTACACTGGATGTTGTACGCTGAATTTCCTCAGCAGTCCGTACAAAAACGTCAGCATCTTCACCCATTTCACTACGCAAGTCTTGCATCATTTTTTGCCACATTTGGCGTAGTTTGTATACATATTCGCCAGCAATGCGGGCCCATTCGACGCTACGTTTGGGCCCCGCCACAATCAATATCAACAACCCAATCAACAGCAACTCGGCTGCACCAACACCCAAAATATCCATAATTCTTCCATCCTAAACCATTAGCAAAACGATCACTGCGGCCACCGGAATAGCCAACAGCGTGCCATCTATACGATCCAGTATGCCACCATGTCCCGGTAACAAAAAGCCAGAATCTTTAACCCCATAGTGACGCTTAAATTTTGACTCGACTAAATCGCCAATGACCGTTGCTATCGGAATAAGCACCCCCAATAGCCACATGGTTGGCGTAATGGGTGGTCGAAACACTGCCGCCAATATCAGCGTGACTAACAAACCGCCCACCACGCCGCCGGCTACGCCCTCCCAGGTCTTTTTAGGTGAAATACGCGGAGCTAATGGGGTTTGGCCAAACAAACGCCCGGCGACGTATGCACTGGTATCAGTCATCCAATTTGCACCCAACACCACCAATAGCCAAAACGCGCCATCTTCTCGGCCCCGCAGCCAAATAGCAACCACAAGCGGAATTGCCAGATATAAAAGCCCCCATCCATAGATATGCCAAGAGTTGGGCTTGTGGCTCACTACATACCGATACTCAATCAGCGCCACCCCAAAGATGACCAACAGCAAAACGGCGGTTGTCCATAAGCTGGCCAGAATGAGTAAAAGAACAACGGGCGCACCAATCGCGGCAGTGATGAGGCGCATAGATAAATTGCTGCGAATTTGTGTCATAAGGATGTTTTGTCTCATCATGAATTTATATTCCACTGTTAAACTTTTGGGGAAAGATAATAGCATTTTTGTTTGAAATGGAGAATAGATTACCTATGTGGCGCATTATTTTTGATGCAGCCCAAACCGGCCCATACAATATGGCATTCGATCAAGCGATGATGGAAGCCGTGGCCCAGCGTACTGTGCCACCCACTTTACGCCTATATGCATGGTCGCCGCCTTGTTTATCACTGGGCTATAACCAAGCTGTGCGTGAAGTGGCCTTAGAGGCATTAGCCAAACGTGGTTGGGATGTGGTGCGGCGGGCCACTGGCGGCAAGGCCATTTTGCACACTGACGAAATTACTTATAGTATAGCCTTGCCCGATGATTCCCCATTGGTGGCCGGTGGCATTGTGGAAAGCTATCGGCGCTTAAGCATGGCATTGGTAGCTGCTCTTGACATGATGGGCGCTCAGGCCGATGTGACCTCGCCAGACGTGGCCGGGCGGGCCATAGGGCCGGTGTGCTTTGAAGTACCATCCAATTATGAGATTACGGCTTTTGGCAAAAAACTCATTGGCAGTGCCCAAGTGCGCCGTGGTGGCGCGGTATTGCAGCATGGCACGCTACCGCTTTTTGGCGATATTACGCGCATTGTTGATGTGTTGCGCTTTGATGATGAAGACGGCCACCACATTGCCAAAACGCGGGTGGCCGCACGCGCCATTACCCTAGCCGATGCACTTGGACAAAGCGTTAGCTGGCAAACGGCGGCTGATGCTATTGCGGATGGCTTTGCCAGTACCTTCGACCTAATTTTAGAGCCAGCCGTGTTTAGCCCAGATGAGCAAGCCCGCGCTGTGGCCCTAGCAGACACACAATATGGACAACCAGCATGGACAACAAGACACTAACAAACCTGTACACTTTTTATGCAATTCATCAATAACTTTCCCTACAATAAATCTATCAAAGCCCTGAAGCATGGAGAAATAATACAATGATCGAAGCGCAGGGGTTAACCAAGTATTTTGGGGAATTTCTAGCCGTTAAAGACATTAGTTTTACAGTTGATCCGGGCACAGTTTTTGCCATTTTGGGTCCCAACGGGGCCGGCAAAACCACTACTATCCGTATGCTCACATCAATTCTTGTTCCGTCGGCGGGCACAGCATCGGTAGCAGGCTATGATGTCGTTAAACACCCTGCCGAAGTGCGGGCCAGTGTAGGAGTCTTAACCGAACAACATGGCCTTTATGAGCGCATGAGAGGTCTAGAATATCTAGACTTTTTTGGGCGTGTCTATCGTTTGCCCGCCGACCTACGTCTCAAGCGTAGCCGTGATTTGATGGAGCGGTTTGGCTTGGGCGAGGCACTGGATCGGCGCGTTAGCGAATATTCAAAAGGGATGAAGCAAAAGCTGGCACTGGTGCGGGCGCTTTTACATGATCCGCCAGTGTTATTGTTAGATGAGCCAACCAGCGCCATGGATCCACAAAGTGCGCGGCTAGTGCGCGATGCTATCGTAGAACTAAAGTATGATCGGCGCACCATCATCCTAACCACCCACAATCTGACCGAAGCCGAAGAATTGTCAAATCAGATTGGTGTAATTCGGCGTGGCCGCATTATCGCCCAAGGCGATATTGATAACTTATCGCAGCGTTTTGTGGGGCCACCATTGATGGAG
>CAZLPC010000265.1:0-4946 GCA_964561305.1 uncultured Anaerolineae bacterium | reverse complement strand
ATCAACCACTTGTTGCTATTGGCGAAGATGCGAGGCACCGAAGATATTGAGCTAACTGCGCTTGATATGAAGTCCATCGTACAAAATGCCTTGTCTCAATTGACTGCGTTGGTAGCCAACCGCCAAGCCGAGATAAGCACACCCGAAAGCTGGCCCACCGCACAGGGCTTTGCACCATGGGTCGAGGCGATATGGGTTAACTACATTAGCAACGCCATTAAATATGGTGGTGAGCCGCCTGTTATCAAACTTGGTAGCCACCCCCTGCCCAACAACATGCTTTGTTTTTGGATTGAAGACAACGGAAAAGGCCTTAGTGAGAACGAGCGTGCCAAGCTCTTTCAGCCTTTTACTCGTTTGTCACAAACCCGCATAGAAGGTCACGGCTTGGGGCTTTCTATTGTACAGCGCATAGCAGAACGCTTAGATGGCACAGTAGGGGTCGAGAGTACGCCGGGCCAAGGCAGCCGCTTTTATTTTACGCTGCCAATGCTGGCTTCTGAAGCACCCTATACTGCTGCGGAGTTATAACCGCTATTGACGCTTATGGTCACACACCGTATAATTTCTGGCCGTTATTTATCGCACACCAATTTTCCCCGTGCCGATGTTGCCTTATTTGTGCAGCCATCGTTCACGGCGGCAAAGTGAGAATTGGAGAACCCAAATTCTATGTATGCAATAGTTCGCACGGGCGGACGACAGTTCCGTGCCGAAGTTGGTCAAACCATTGATGTTGAAAAACTCCCCTATAATGAAGGCGACACCGTAGAGCTTGATGAAGTGTTGCTGATTGCTAGCAATGGCGACACCAAGATTGGGCAACCATTAGTAGCGGGCGCTAAAGTAACAGCGACCGTTGTTAGCCAATTTAGAGGCCCTAAAATCATCATCTTTAAATATAAGCCCAAGAAGCGCTATCGTAAACGCCAAGGGCATCGCCAATATTATACCCGTCTCAAAATCGAAAGTATTGATGGCTAAAGGACGAAATTACAATGGCTCATAAAAAAGGTGGCGGTTCTAGCCGTAATGGCCGCGACAGTAAAAGCAAGCGCCTTGGCGTAAAACGCTATGGTGGCGAACTTGTGATCCCCGGTAACATCATCATTCGTCAACGCGGCACACGCTTCTATGCCGGCGAAAATACTGATATTGGTCGAGATCACACCATTTTTGCTACGGCTACCGGCTATGTACATTTTGTGCAACACCGCGAAGGCCGCCGTTATATTCATGTGTTGCCCGAACGTCCGGGCCCACAACAATCCAATTCCTAAGTTGAAGTGCCGAAAGGCGAGTGTGTAACCATGCGTGAAGGTATTCACCCCAAGTGGTATCCTGAAGCCGAAATGACCTGTACTTCGTGTGGTACGGTCTGGACAATCGGCTCAACTGTCCCGATGTTGCGTTTAGACGTTTGCTCAAATTGTCATCCCTTTTATACAGGCGAGCAACGGATTGTTGACACCGAAGGACAAGTAGATCGCTTCTACAAGCGTTTGCAGCAACGTGATCAAATGTTGGCATCGCTGAAGAAGGACGAAGAAGCCGAACTTTCGAATGATATAGATATTGAAGAAGTTGCCACTGGCATCAACGAACGCTATATCGTCATTTTGAACGAGGCTGGCATCATTAGCGTGCAAGATGTATTAAACACCTTCCGCGATAAGGGTGACGATGGCTTCTTGGGCATTTCTGGCATTGGACGCAAGGTCGTTGCCGACCTAAAGCGCAGCCTGAAGGGTGCTGGGTATGTCATCGAAAATCCAGTTGCCGAGGTCGAAGAAGAAAGCTAAACGCAGCCCATTGTGCTGCTAACAACCAAATAAAGGCAGAGAGGTAGCACTTTCTCTGCTTTTATTTTTTATTAGATTTGATAGTACAAAAAGGAGACAACCGACATTGAAACACGATAGTGGACGCATTGAAGTGATTTGCGGCAGCATGTTTAGTGGTAAAACCGAGGAGATGATCCGACGGTTGCGCCGCGCCGAAATCGCACGCCAGCGCGTGCAAGTTTTTAAACACAAAATTGATGATCGCTATCACCTTAGCCAGCTTAAGTCTCATAGTGGACAAGGCTTTGAGGCGATTCCGGTGCGGGATATAGACGATATTATCATAGCGCTTGACCCCGAAGCGACAGTTATTGGCATTGACGAAGCCCAATTTTTTGACGAGCGCGTTATTGAATTGGCTACCGAATTAACCCAACATCACATTCGGGTTATTTTGAGTGGCTTAGACTTAGATTTTCGGGGCGAGCCGTTTGGCCCCATGCCCAAACTGATGGCTATTGCTGAAGAGGTGGTGAAGTTGCACGCCATTTGTATGGTGTGTGGTAAGGATGCCAGCCGCACCCAACGTCTAATTGATGGCAAACCTGCTGATTATGATGATCCCGTTATTATGGTGGGTGCTTCTGAAGTATATGAGGCGCGTTGTCGGTCTTGCCACGAAGTGCCACGCCGAAACGGACATCATAGCTTGTTGGGCGAAAAATATCTGTCGCAACCCTAAAAGGACAAAACCATGCGCGGGATGATGTTGGTTTTATTGCTCTTATTGAGTGCGTTTGTTGTCGCCTGTGGTGAAGATGAACCCCAATCATCCCCGCGGGTTCAGCTAACTTTGCCGCCCATCGCCACCTCTACCCCACGCGCCACTGGGCCCGCCGCCACCTTTACGCCACCGCCAACCCCTATTCAATGGTGGCCAACTTTGCCACCCGAAACCAGCTTGCGCCCAGTCACGGTGTCGCGGGTAAGTGATAGCGTAGACCCGACCCAAAATTTGCTGTTGCAACAAGGCGCACCTGTACCCCCCATTGTGCTAACCGATATTGACGGCAACCGCTATCAACTAGATCAGTTACAGGGCCGGGCGGTGATTGTTAATTTTTGGACAGTAGGGTGTGGCTCGTGCTTTTTTGAGTTCCCCTTATTACAAGCTCTGCACCAGCAAGTGGGCGATGATGTCTTAATTTTGGCTGTAAATGTGAGCGACTTGGCCGAAGAAACACGGATAATGGCTGATAGTCTTGGCGTAACCTATCCGATGGTTGTTGATCCACAAGGTGAGCTATTTATCACCTATTTTGGCGGCGCAGTTGTGCCGACAACCTATGTGATCAATGCCGATGGAACCGTTTACAATACGTTTGTGGGGCCCCTCGATCAAAGTCTGCTTGCAAATTTGATAAACGAACTGGGACTCACCTCATAAGTCACGGTTCGCTTATTTCAAGGCCAACAAAGGGGCAGTCGCATCTAGGGGTGTGCCGGGAATGGCCTTCAGCACGGTAAAATAAACAGTTGTCCCCTTGCCCACCGTACTTTTTAGCCAAATGCGCCCACCATGTCCCTCGACTATTTTTTGGGCCACCGACAAACCCAGCCCTAAACCCCCAAATTGGCGTGTCATGCTGCCATCAATCTGATAAAACTGGCGGAACACACGCTCTTGTTCTTCAGACGGAATGCCTATGCCATGGTCATGAATGGCCACTTGCAGGGTAGGGCCGCCCAAATCACGAATTTCAACTTCGATCATCTTGCCATCGCCGCTAAATTTAATAGCATTATCTAACAGCGCATTAAAAACCTCGCTAAGTGCCACCTGATCCACACGCACTTTTGGTAAATTGCGCGAAATCCGCGGCTTAATGGTGATGCCCAAAGCATGGGCGCGTGGCTCAATACTTCGCACAGTTAGGGCTGCCAATTGATCAATGTGGGTGTCGCGCATGGCTAGGTCGGTAGCGTTGCTGGCATGAATGACGACCATTTGCTTGATCATGTTGGCCACATGTTGGGTCTTTCTTACTGCCAACTCTACGGTATCAGTTTGTTCTTGATTGAGTTCCCCAAAAGCGCCATCGCCCAACAAGCTCATATAGCCCAAAATATGTGTAAGTGGCGTGCCAAGCTCGTGCGACATATTTTGCAGCAATTCATCTTTTAGACGGTCGGCATCTTCTAGCTCATGGTAAGCGGCTTCTAGGGCACTGGCCCGTTGCTCTAGTGATGAATAGAGCCGATAGCTCTCTATGGCGTTGCCAATAATATTGGCAATACCACGCGACAGAGACACAGCGCTGGCATCGAAGGGGCGTTCATCGCTAATCCCCAATTCCACCACACCAATGCCCACCCCTTGTCGCAAAATAGGGGCAAACAAAACATCGGTAAGCCCCAACAACCGCAAATAGTTGCGCTCTTGTTTGTTGTCGGGCAATTCAACGGTGGTAGGCAAAATATCTTTCGTGGTCATTACTTTATTAGCAGTAGGAAACCATTTCAGATCAATCGCCACGCCCATATTAGGCTTGTGATAGCTTGTGCCAACTTCCCATGAAAGCAATAATTCGTCTTTGTCGTTATTAAGCAAATAAATTGAACACCACCCGCTAGCGGTGGCATCTAAAATATGCTGGCACAACAATGCTAGTTCCTCTGAGGGCATATCGCTTTTGGCTTCCCAAGTGGCCACTGTTTCCAGAACAACAGTAGGCAAGGTGTGATCAAAAGCGGCATCTGCATAGAGTGTAACAATACCAGCCGTTTGGCCCTGCAACACCAATGGCACATTAACAGCGTGGCGCATTCCTCGCAGATACAGCTCAGTCTGTTCTTCTAATGACAGTTCAGAGGTCTCTAGGGCGATATGGTTGGGCGTTTCTAGGGCTTTGGTCTTGTGGGGCAATCGCGACAATGGCAATGCCAGCGCTTTGTCGGGTTGCCAACTGGCATTAGCCACCGAAACCAGCCGCATCATGGCATCGTTTTGCAGCAAAATCACGCTCACCCGTTGTAAATCGAGGGCGTGGGTTAGACGGCGGGCAATTGGCTCCACAATCGATTGCAACTCAACCGTTGACGTTGCAATGGCGCTGGCATCTAGCATGGTACTCAGTTCGTTCAAACGGCGCTGAGTTTGCT
>CAZLPC010000264.1:0-4947 GCA_964561305.1 uncultured Anaerolineae bacterium | reverse complement strand
TGAGCTTGTAAATGTGGGTGGGTTCGCCCAAGGCCCTTGCTTCGGGCGGATAGCGTCCGTTAGTCGGATCGGGTGTTGATGGTGGCATGAAAGGGCTACCTTATGGGCTGGTTTTGCCAACAGAATGCTAAGAGAGTCATGCCACTATGCCCTTGGTTGCGCTATGAAAACGACCTACGCGAATCACAAAAGATGCTATAGATGATGTAGAGTCTATTGTAGCGAATGCCGCGCCGCCTGACTACCCACGTCTGATGCCCTTTGGCAAAAAGCGGGGTTGTGCAATCTGGCGAGAGCGCGTCAGTTTGGAAAGATGGTCTACTTGTCAGCAAGCCCTAGAACCACAGGCGTGCTTCGTGCTAAAATTGTGAGCATTACTTATCCCAATAGATGTATTTTAGGACACCAACGCCATGCCAGCCGAACGTATTAAATCACTTCGTAAAGAAATTGATCAGATTAATCTGCAAATATTAGACCTGCTGAGTCAACGGGCGGTGCTTGCCAGCGACATCGGTAAGGTACAAGCCGAGTTAGGCGTACAGTTTTACGATCCTCAACGCGAGGCCCAAATGTTACAGGCCTTAGAGCAAGCCAACCAAGGCCCCTTTAGTAACGAGACCATTAAGGCGCTGTTTAAGCAAATTTTTATGGCCAGCCTTGCCCTAGAAGAAACCGAAGCCCGCGCCAGCATTATGGTGCAGCGCAAAAGTGCCGATGAGCAAACGCTGGTGCGGCTGCCGAATGGTGTCGAATTTGGTGGCGAGGATTTTGTCGTGATTAGCGGGCCGTGTGCCGTCGAGAGCTTCGAGCAGATGGATGCGGTGGCGGCGGCCATGCACCAGCGCGGCGTGCGCGTGTTGCGCGGCATGGGCTATAAGCCGCGGACATCCCCGTATGACTTTCAAGGCTTGGGCGAAGAGGGTTTGAAGATCGCCCGCCAAGTTGCCAACAAATATGACATGGCCGTTACCAGCGAAATTATGGATGCCAGCCAAGTACCGCTGTTCGCCGATTATGTAGATTTGTTTTGGGTGGGGGCCCGCAACATGCAAAACAACTTTCTGCTTAAAGCGCTGGGCAAAATTCGGCAGCCAGTGTTATTAAAGCGCCACTTTGCCGCCACCCTTAGCGAATTCATTTATGCCGCCGAGTATATTGTGAGCGCTGGCAACCCCAACGTGATTTTGATGGAGCGCGGCATTCGCACCTTCGAGCCATGGACGCGCAACACCCTAGACATTAGCGCCGTACCGTTGTTACAAATGGAAACGCACTTGCCGATTATTGTGGATGTGTCGCATAGTGGGGGGCGGCGCGATTTGGTGATTCCGCTTGCCAAGATTGCGCGGGCCAGTGGGGCCCATGGCCTTATGTTTGAATCCCACCCCAACCCTGCCGTGGCCATGAGCGATGCCAAGCAACAACTGAATATCCCTCAATTTCACGAGTTGATGGATATGTTGGGCGCTCCGGTGTTGGCAGGCTAGGGTAGTGTGATGGGCGAGTGTGCAGGTATCAACCCCTACAATGCCGTAGTGATGTTCTTTTGAAGGGGTGAACTTGCTTTGCCAGCCCAAAACGGCAAGATGACCACTCTATCCCTAAGCATTGTGCTACTTTATAATAGAATGAAACGTTCAAGTCTATGATTTTTAAGGAGAACAGACATGCGTAAAATTGCGCTATTGTGCCTTATCGCAGTGCTGGCCATTATGCCGTTGGGCAGTCACCATGTAAGCGCCCAAGATGATGGCAGCAGCCGCTTTACCGAAGAGCAACAAGAGCTTATTGACACCCTTACCTTGGCCTTCGAGAACATTGTTTTGTTAGAAGCCCTTCAATATAACCAAACCCAGACCTTAAGCCAAAATATCACTACGCCCGATGTGCCCGGTGTCGGTGAAATTGTCAACGAGCTGGTGCAAGACATTGAAAGCGTGGTTATTTTTGAGGAAGGTGACGATTTTGGGAATCCTTCGCGGGTGAGCCAGATTCTCGACCAAACCCTGACCGTGAGCGGTACGGGCACGGCAGATGAATCGATTTTGCAAACCCTAGAGGTGATTTTCATTGAGGGGGTTTACTTTGTGCGGATTACGCAACTGTCGCCCGCCGACTCGGCCCTGCCAGAAGGCTGGCTGAACTGGACCGAAAACCCGACCGCTATCCCCGGTGTAGAGGTATTCAATATTGATCAGTTGTTCACGTTGGGGGCCATTGTTCCCTCGCAAGAAGTGGCCGAAGTGGCCTATGACGACATTTACTTGGTCGAGGCATACGAGGAAGATGGCGAAGTCTTCCAAGTGATTGAAGTGGTTTGGAATGTTGGCGAACTGTATACCAATGCCTTGTTTGGCCTAGATGAAGCCTTTAATCTGGAAGCCTTGGGCATTCCGACCGATGAGTTTTTGACGGTGTTTATTGATGGCTCCTCCTTGACTTATCGGGTTACGGTCAATACCACGACCAATTTGCCTGTTTCAATTTCGACCGAACTCACGTCAGAGCTAGATTTGCCCGCCGAGTTATTTGGTGTGCGCTTGCTGCTGAACCAACTGGTTTCCAACGAGTTAAACTTCTCGACATTGGACGAGGTTCCTGAAATTGTTGCTCCCGAAATCGAAGAATAGTATCTGAATTCTGTGGGCCGCCCAAGGTGGCCCACTATTCCCCGCTTTACAGCCAATATCAGCCACAGCTAGGGCAACCCCATTGCTGGCTGATGCTCTACTCAAACCGCATGGTTAATTCATAAGGTCCCGCTGCGTCCCCAAAACTGGTGGCAATGATAAAATATTGCCCATCGGCGGGCAGGCGCACGCTGCTAAGACGGGCATTATAGTCTTGGCCGAAGATAATATCGTCGTTGCTGGCCAAAAAGTTGCCGCCTGCATCAGCCAAATACAAATAGGGGTCAACGTCGCTACCCTCTGGTGCGATCATATCTACTGTAAGGAGTTGGCCGCGTTGGCCCTCAAAGCGCCACACATGGCCCGCGTCACGCAGCGCCAATTCTTCAACAATGGGGGTATCGGGCGCAATATCGCCCAACAGCGCCAGTTCACCCAGCCATACCGCCGGATCAGCCGTTTCCGTCAGGGTAACGGTCAGCGTAAATTCGCCTACACCGCCGTAGCGCGTGGCCAAAATAGTATAGAAACGGGCCGGCGGCAATTCTACGTTGGCCACCAGCGCATTAAATGTCCCTAGCGCGTCATCGTTATACCCAATTTGACGGCGGTCGGCATAGACCGCCAACAAGGGATCAAGCTCGCCGTCATTGGCCACCATGTGTACAGTCAAATATTGACCGGGCGGGGCCTGAAAGGTGTAGGTTTGCTCGGTAAAGGTCTCGCTAATTGTGCCCACGATGGGTACGCCGGGCACAACCGTTTGGGGCTGGCCGCTGCCAATGGTGGGGGGGGTTAGGGCCGCTTCGCCCACCAAAATGCTGTCTAACATGCGGGCAAATGTATCCGTAGTGACATCACCATAGGGATCGGACAGCCAAAGCACAAATGCATCATCGCCCGCCAGCACCAGCGCCACTTTGGTATTTAAATCGTCCCGATACCCCGTCGAGGCTACAAAGCCAAACGGTGCTTCTTCAAGCGTTAGTGTCAAGGATAGACCCGAAACGCCCGTATGGGTGCGAGCAAACTCAGAAAATCCGTTGCGTAAGTCTATGAAGGTGTTGTCGGTTTCAGGAAATTTTAGGCTCTCGCGCTCAAGATACGTAATTCTCAAGACAATATCGGTAGGGGTGTCGCTGCCGACATCGTTTAAATTGGTGGCAAGCACATAGTCAGTGTCGCTGGTGGGGGTCGCAAAGCCCCACGCCAACGGATAGTTCATGGCAAACGCATATTCACTCCAAAAAAAGCTGCCCGCAAGGCCCGTTTGGGCCGCGGCCCCGCGCGGCGACACCGTCGCCCACACCAACACTATGCCCAACAACACAATCCCGAATCGTTGCATCGCTAACCACTCCCTCACTAAACCATACTTAACCCATTTGTTGTGTAGATCGTAGCTTCAATTATAACTCAGTAGGCGCAAAGGCTACACTTAGTAGGCCACAAATGGCGTGTTTTTGGCTGGCCCGCAGGCACAGCCCATGATAGTGTGCTAGTGCGGGTGCGCGGTGTGCTTCATTTCCCAGCGCAGTTGGGCCAGCGCCGTCTCAATCTGCGGAAAAGCCATCATTTTAGTGGGCTGATAAAAATGGGTGTGGGTATGCGCTACCAATAAATCAATCATTGCGCCCACCCCTACTACCACGCTTCGCACTTGCCAACTGGTAAAATGAATGTCTTGCAGCAACAACGTTTCAACGCTGCTGGGGCAAAGCGTCACGGCCCGCAAATCAGAAATGCAATAGACTGTATCTTCAATGTCTTGGGTCAGGCGCAACAATTGGCGCAGCAGGTGTCGGGAATTGTGCGCGGAAAGAGGGTCTTCTAGGGTAACTATAATAATCGGCTCGTCAGGGAGGCGTATTATCGAAGACATAAGCGTCCTTCCGATGTTTCTGGCTGAAATTTTGAGCTTGTGTGCCTCAATTATAGGCACATTATTTGTGACAGTTCAAGCGAAGCACGCTACAGAAATACATCAGATACAATCTATCGGTCACGGACAATCAGCCACAGCCTACCACCGTGACTACATCGCCGCGCACCCACGCGCCGCCCTCTAGCTGATACCACGTATAGCCATCGGCAGATTGCACTTGGGCCAGCCCAAAACGCCCCGTATTGGCCGCTAGCGTACCCATAAACGCGCCGGTGGTGCTGGGGGCATCGCGCAGATTGGCGTTGTTGGGCGCAGAAACAAAACACGCGCCGTCGGGCAAGGCCGCAAAAATTCCCAATCTCCCCTCATTATCCCATGTCAAAACAGTTGTGCCGTTTGTGCCCCACACCCCACCCATCACGGGGGCAG
>CAZLPC010000263.1:2751-4970 GCA_964561305.1 uncultured Anaerolineae bacterium | reverse complement strand
GTTGCCATCGAAACACTGGCCTTCAAAAACAGTGGTTTCGCACTCGACTATCCGCGTGGTGTGATTGTCTATGCATGGATACTAAGCATCGTGATGGTAGTAATTGGGCGCGAAATTCATCGTCAAATTGTGGTGCGCCTGCGACAAATGGGCTTTGGGCGCGATCATCTGCTTATTGTTGGCACTAAAAATATGGCCCTCAGCATTATTGCACAAGTGCGCCGCTATCCCCAATTGGGTTA
Organism: uncultured Anaerolineae bacterium; assembly: GCA_964561305.1. Taxonomy (GTDB): domain Bacteria; phylum Chloroflexota; class Anaerolineae; order Aggregatilineales; family J027; genus J027. The sequence continues at coordinate 4,728 of CAZLPC010000263.1, read as the reverse complement.
TAACGTGATTGGCGTTTTAGAGCATCGGTCGGCCTCGCCAACCCTCGATACTGGCGATGAATTGTTGCCCGTTTTTGATGACTATGAGGCTTTGCCATCCCTTATTGACGCACATCAGATTAGCCAAGTGATCATCGCCCTACCCGATGCCACGCGCCAAGAGTTGGTGAAGATTGTCACCTATTGCCAACGTGGAACGGTTGACATCAAAATTTTTCCTGACACGTTGGCCTTTATCACCAGTGGCCTTACGGTGGATGAGTTGGGGGGCGTACCGCTTTTGGGCGTGCGCGACATCGCCTTGCGTGGTTGGAAGTTAAGCCTAAAACGTGGGCTAGACGTGGTTGGCTCTACGGTGGGTCTTATTTTCTTAAGTCCGTTTTTGCTGGCAATTGCCCTTATTATTTATTTTACAGATCGAGGGCCAGTGTTTTTCTGTCAAGAGCGCGTTGGGCTAGACGGCCGCCCCTTCCAAATGATCAAGTTTAGGACGATGCGCGTGGATGCCGAAAAAATGGGCAACTGGACTATTCGCGGCGATAAGCGTGTAACCCGTATTGGCACACTCCTCCGCAAAACCAATCTCGACGAACTGCCCAATTTAATCAATGTATTGTATGGACAGATGAGTCTTGTTGGCCCACGTCCAGAGCAAGTGTCGTTTGTGCACGAGTTTCAGCAGAAAATTCCGCGCTATATGGAGCGTCACCGCGAAAAAAGCGGCATGACTGGCTGGGCCCAAGTCAATGGCTTACGGGGCGATACCTCGATTGAGGAACGCCTAAAATATGACTTGTACTACATCGAAAATTGGTCGGTGTGGCTGGACATCAAAATTATCTTGCGGACTATTTTTCAAACGCTTTTGTTCCGCAGCCCCAATGCCTATTAAGAAATTAGGACGACCATGCAAACCACTGCTGAGTTGATACAACACTATGAAGCACAGATAGGCGCTATTTTATGGAAATTATTGGGCCTTATTGAGATGGAAACCCCCAGCTCTGAAAAAACACATCTGGATGAATTGGGGGATTGGATGGCCACTTGGGCCAAAGAGTTGGGTGCAAGCGTGCATGTTCACCCTTTATCTGAGGTTGGCAGTATCATTGAATGCCGATGGAATGATCACTTTTCGGCGGCTCCTATCGTTATTTGTTGTCACATGGACACTGTGCATCCGCTTGGCAGCATAGACGCATTTCCTAGCCATGCTACCGAAGACTATTTGTATGGAATGGGAGCTTATGACATGAAGGCTGGCATTGCGCTGGCCCAAACCGTTATAGAAGATTTATTGGGGCGCGATGCCATGCCTGCCCGCCCCATCGTGTTGCTACTTACCAGCGATGAGGAAATTGGTAGCCAGCACTCGCGCCCCATTATCGAGTCGGTTACACAAGATGCTGCGCTGGTTTTGGTGATGGAGCCGGGCCCCGAAGAAGATACCATTGTCACCGAACGTAAGGGAGTGGGCATCTTCACCATGACTGCACTCGGCAAATCATCTCATGCTGGCAGCAATCCAGAACTAGGTGTAAATGCGGTCATAGAAATCGCCCATCAAATTGCTAAAATTACGGCACTAACTGATATTGAACTGGGAACAACGGTTAACCCCACCATTATTCAAGGTGGCACCAAGCATAATGTTATCCCTGAAGAATGCGAAGTGACAATTAATATTCGGGTGCGCTATCAGCGCGAAGCCGACCGCGTGCTTGATGCGTTGCAAGCTATTTCTCACCAACCCCACTTGCCAGAGGCGATTGTGTATCTGACAGGCGAGTTTGTGCGTCCACCAATGGAGCACAACGACATCATGGCCAACACCGTAGCGATTTTACAATCCATTGCACCGTTTCCAATTCATGAGTTTAGCAAGGGTGGCGGAAGCGATGGCAACTTCACAGCAGCGTTAGGTGTGCCAACTCTTGACGGCTTGGGCCCCATTGGTGGGGGCGCACACAGCACCGA
>CAZLPC010000263.1:0-2741 GCA_964561305.1 uncultured Anaerolineae bacterium | reverse complement strand
TAGTATTCCGCGCCGCGCTGCGTTACTAGCGTCCATTTTGACACGCTGGACGCTGGCTTGACAGCAATCCTCATGCTGTGTTAATCTCAGCAGTACCTTGTTTTGAATGAAGGTGTGTCACTACCCGGATGTAGGACACACAATGGGGGAAGTCGGTTAAAGTCCGACGCTGGCCCGCAACGGTAACAGGTATGCCCCGCCACCTGAAGCCCGAATACCCGCCTTCATCTCACAATACAAGCACGTATAACCCTTCGCGGAGAGAGGAACGTGCGTGAAGCAACCATTCCCCTACAGGCTTTATAGGATGGCGTGTTGTCGGTTGGCAACAGCTTCTGCATTTCTCTCCCAATTTGTATCGTGAACCAATAACGTATCAATGGGAGATTAATTTCAATATCATGAATCATAAATTTATAGTTGCAATGTTGACCATTGCCTTACTTTTGGGCGGCCTCTCAACCACTGCCCCACACTCAACACTGGCCCAAACACCAGTCAACCTTACGGATGCTTGTGTCGAGACATTCGATTCTGAAACCGACTATTTTCCAGACAAAGCAGTATTTAACTATGCCGAGAGCTTAACGGTCGAATATTTCAACAATTACAAAGTCGTCACTGTTACCCAGCCTTGGCCGGGCGCAGACACCAGCTTTGAATATGTGCTGGTGCAATGTGGCACGCCCGCCCCCGACAACTATGACGATGCGTTAATTATCGAAGTACCGGTGCAAAGTACCATTACTATGTCCACGACCTATTTGCCCCATTTGGTGCGCTTGGGTGTATTAGACACACTAATCGGTGTAGACATTGCTACTTTTGCTAGCACCCCTGAAGTTGTTGAATTAGCAGAAGCTGGCCAACTTATCGAGACTGGTGGTGGCTCGACCCTCAATATTGAATTGGTACTGGATGCCGAACCAGAGTTGGTATTGGCTTATGGCAGTGGTTTTGCTGATTTTGATGCACATCCTGTCTTGCTAGAGGCCGGCATTCCGACTGCCCTTAGCGCCGATTTCACCGAAACAACACCGCTTGGTCGCGCCGAGTGGATAAAGCACACGGCGCTGTTCTTCAACCAAGAAGCCACCGCCAACGAACTTTTTGATGGCATCGCACAAACCTATGAAGAACTGGCGGCCAATCTGGTGACATTGGCCGATGATGAGCGCCCAATTGTGCTAACCAACGCCATTTTTGGTGATTCTTGGAGTGTATCGGGCGGACAAAGCTATGCGGGCAACTTCATTTATGATGCTGGCGGACGCTTGGCGCTTGAAAACATAGAGGGTGTGGCTGAATCGAGTGGCACAGTTACGCTTGATCTTGAGATCGTATTTTTTGAAGGGTTCGAGGCCGATTTTTGGCTGGCCAATACCTTCGGTGTCTTTAGCCTTGCTGATTTACTGGGGCAAGATGAGCGCTATGCCGATTTTCTGGCAGTGGCAGCAGGTAATGTCTATAGCAACATTGGTCGCATTGGCCCCAACGGGGGCTATGACTATTATGAAACGGGCGTGATTGAGCCACATATCATCTTGGCCGATCTAATTCATATCTTCCACCCCGATCTCTTGCCCGACCATGAACTGGTCTACTATCGCCAATTGCAATAACACTGCGCTTTAGGGGGCTGGATGGCGGCGGGGCTATCAAGCCCCTAGCGCGATGGGAGACTTTAAGTTAATGACCGAGCAAATTTTAAAATCGGTTCCAACTATACCTTCGGCAACACGCAGCCAACCGCTAACCGTTTCTCGACTTCGTATAGGCTTACATCCGTTATTTCTAATCGGATTGTTAGGGATATTGGCCGCTTTGTTTGTCCTTAGCCTAACGCTGGGATCGGTCGAAATTCCTACTATCACCGTTATTGATATTTTAAGTGGCAACACTGAAGATGTGCGCCCAGCCTATACTACTATTGTGATGAAATATCGCTTTCCTAAAGCAATGACGGCTGTTTTGGCTGGCGCAGCCTTAGCTGTTAGTGGGCTACAAATGCAAACAATGTTCCGCAACCCTCTCGCGGGGCCGTTTGTGTTAGGGGTAAGTTCCGGAGCCAGCTTGGGGGTGGCGCTGTTGGTCTTGTCATCGGGCACAGCCACTGTCAGCCGCTTGCTGTTGCCCACTATGTCGCTTACTAGCGATACCAACCTTATCCTTGCGGCTATTACAGGCGCAGGCATCGTGATGGGATTAGTCTTGCTGGTCGCACAGGCCGTCCCTAACAACACAACTTTGTTGATTGTTGGGCTGATGTTCGGCTACTTGACCAGTGCCATTGTTAGCCTGTTGATGTATTTCAGCATCGCCGAGCAGATTCAGGCCTATGTTAATTGGACATTTGGTAGTTTTGGGGGTGTAACCCGTAGCCAATTAAATATTTTTGCGCCCGTTATCTTAGTGACCTTGGGATTATCATTGCTGTTGTCCAAGTCTCTAAATGCGCTGTTATTAGGTGAAACGTATGCCCGCAGTATGGGGCTTCGGGTGCAAACCACCCATCTCTTGATTGTGCTTAGTACCGCCGTGTTGGCCGGCACAGTCACGGCGTTTTGTGGGCCCATTGCTTTCTTGGGCATTGCTGTACCGCATCTTGCAAGGATGGTGTTTGGCACATCCGATCACCGTGTTTTGCTGCCCGCCAGCAGCCTGATGGGGGCTATTGTCGCACTTATTGCGGCCATCATTGCTGATATGCCCGGCTCTAGCCTTGTGTTGCCCCTTAATGC
>CAZLPC010000262.1:0-4989 GCA_964561305.1 uncultured Anaerolineae bacterium | reverse complement strand
ACACTGGGGTGCTAGGGCCGCCCGGCATGACGTGGCGGGTCGTGGAACAATGCGTCGTCGTTGTCGCACGCCGCCTACCGTAATCAGAACAATCTACATAATCGCAACAACAATGTGGGTTTTCGGGTTGTGGTGTTGCGTCCCACTACACTATTCCCCCTTCATAAGGGTCTTGCTCCCGACGGCTTGCCGTGAGAAGGGCACGGCCGGGGCCACCCCGACGACGTGGCCCGCGCCGCGATCTTCCTTGCCACCAACACCTTCATCACGGGCGAAGTCTTGGGCGTAGACGGCGGCTCCATTCTGACCACGGGTGATTAAATATCTCCTATCTGCTTTCAACTATCTGTTATAGCCTAGCCGAAGCGCAACAAGGCGGGTAAGATGGCAGGCGTTTGCCCAACCTTATAATCGCCATCCGGAGCATTGCGCTTGGCCCAAAACATCCAAACCCCAATTGGCCCTTTATCAGATGAGGACGCGCTGTATCTTGATGCCGCCACCGAACAAGCAGGGGTGGCCCGCGCCAGTGGCATTGTGGCGCTGGGCAATATTGCTAGCCGTGTGTTGGGCTTGGTGCGCGAGATCATCCTCTCGAATTTGTTTGGGGCCGGGGCGGCGGTAGATGCCTTTAAGGTGGCGGTGATCATCCCGCGCAGCTTGTACGATCTCTTGATTGGCGGGCACGTCAACTCGGCCTTGATTCCTGTGATGAGCGAGTATGCTCACCGCAAAAACCGTGAGGAATTATGGGAGTTGGTGAACGCGCTGTTGGGTGTAGTAATTATCATCCTGATTGCGTTGGTGTTGCTGATTGAACTCAGCGCCGAAGGGCTGATCCGCTTGGCAGGGGGTGGCCAACGCCCCGAAACGCTCGATCAAGCCGTGAATATGTTGCGCCTTACCGCGCCGGCCTTGCTGTTTTTGAGTGTATTTGCGGTGCTATCGGGGCTATTATATGCCTTGCAGCGCTTCACGTTGCCCGCTTTTGGCGCAACCGTATTTAACCTGATGATCGTGTTGACGACTTTGCTTTTTGCCGATCAAATTGGCATTCAGGCGGCGGCAGTGGGGTGGCTGGTGGGGGCAGTGGTGCAGGTGGCTATTCAGCTGCCGCATTTGCGCGATGCCAAGCTGCGCCCGCGTTTTAGGGGCGTGTTCTTGCACCCCGGTGTGCGGACAATCGGGTTGCTTTATCTGCCGGTGATGGCCTCGTTGGCCCTAGATGTGTTGGTCAATCGTTTTTTTAGCTATAGCCTTGCTTTTCGCACGGGCGAGAGCAACATTAGCTATATGGAATGGGGTACAACACTTATTCAGTTTCCGCATGGGTTGGTGGCCACAGCTATTTCTATTGCTGTGTTGCCGACATTATCGCGCCAAGCCGCTTCTAAAGAAGACACCGCCCTCAGCGACTATAAAAATACACTTGGCTTTGGCCTGCGCTTGGCCACGGTGCTGATAGTGCCCGCCACCATTGGCTTGTTGGTCTTGGCTACGCCGGTGGTGGGGCTGATTTTCGAGCATGGCAAGTTCACACCTGCTGATACACTGGTTACAGTAGATGTGGTGCGGCTTTATCTGATTGGTCTGCCCTTTGCCACCATAGACCTGTTGCTGGTTTTTGCTTTTTATGCCCGCCAAGACACCCTCACACCGGCTTTGATCGGCCTTGTGACGTTGATCGCCTATATGATCACGGCCTTGGTGTTGGTTCCTAGCGTGGGCTTTCTTAGTCTCATGATTGCCGACTCGGTGAAACACATTTTGCACAGCAGCATATCGGCATGGGTGCTGTGGCGGCGTATCGGTAATATGAACGGCCAACGCTTGTTGGGGACAGGCTTACGGGCGGTGTTGGCGGCGGCGATCATGGGGGCTTGCACCTATGCAGCAATGGTCTTCCTCCAAAGCCAATTTACGGCCAGCAATCTCATCACCGAGATCATTCACGTAGGCGGATCGGGTCTGGTGGGTATGGTCGTTTTTGCAGCAGTGGGCTATGCGCTGCGCCTGCAAGAGCTACAGTGGTTTTTTGGCTTTTTGCGCCGTAAACTAGCACGTTAGGGGCAAGTGCCTGCATCAGTGCCCCGACTGGCCATATCTAGCGTCCAATAATGTACAAACGTTGTGCCTTCTAACATGGCATGGCCCACGCCAATCTCGCGCAGATCGGGGTTTAATATATTGCCCGACTCGCTAGCTAGCCATTGCGCGAAAACAGCACCCGCCGTATTTGGGCCGCCGCGCACGTTTTCACCCGCCAACACAATTGGCCCATAGCCTGCATTGGCCATGCGCGTCGTTGGGCTGCTACCATCAGTTCCGGTTTGCCCCACAAAATCGTTTAACGCCATATCTATGCTATGCGTTGTAGCCGCACTGTTTAAGGCCCCGCTTACCACAATTGGCGGCAAACCTTGGGCACAGCGTTCTTGATTAATGAGGCTCGCCATAGCTCCCGACTCATCAAATGTGACTACGCTAATGGTGGGTGTTAGCGTTGAGGTGGGGGTGAATGTTGGCGCAAAAGTGGCTGTAAATGTCGCCGTTGCTGTTGCAGTAGATGTTGGCGTAAAGGTAGGTGTATTGGTCGGCGTGGCTGTAAACGTCGCTGTCGCGGTGGCGGTAGATGTTGCCGTCTCAGTACTGGTTGCCGTTGCTGTCGCAGTAACAGTCTCTGTTGCGGTGAATGTGGCGGTAGCGGTCACGGCTGGATCAAGCGTGTTGGTGGCGCTCGGCGTGGGGGTTGTGGTCGGCGATTCAGTATGTGTAGGGCTAAGTGTCGCCGTGGCGGTTGCCAACAAGGTCTCGGTGGGCGTAAATGTTGCCGATGGGGTCAGCGTAATCGTGTTGGTGGGTGTAACATCAAGTGTGCTGGTTGCTGTTGGTGTGTTGGTAGCCGTCGGCGGAAATTCTGGCGTAACCGTCGGCGAGCCATCGGGTGTATTGGTGGGGCTGGGGGTCATTGTAACAGTGTTGGTGGCAGTGGGTGTGCCACTATCGGTCTCGGTGGCGGTGGGCGTTGGTGTCCATGTTTGGTTGGGGTCTTCGGTGGCAGTGGCCGTATTGGTCGGCGTTTCTGATGGCAAATTAGTGGGTGTGGGTGTAAAGTCTTGGGCAACGATGGTCAAAGACGGCGCAACAGAGGGTGTAGGCGGAACAAATTGGCGGGGCGTATTGATAAGCCGAATCAGTGGCGTGGGCGACAAAAACACGGTCGGCACAGCGAGTGTTTCGGTGGGGGTTGGGCTGGCTTCAGCCGTTAGCGTTAGGGTGATGGTAGTGGTGGCAGTGCTGGTATTGGCCACAGCGATAATGGTAACAGTTGGCTCAATCTCAGGATTGTCGTCGTTAATCAATAAAAAGCCCAACAGCGCAATAAGCCCCATAATCGTTATAACAACCGGAAGCGCCAAAAATAAAGTGCCCATCGCCCGTTCTTGTTGGTTGGCTTCTAGTTCTAATAAGCCACGTTGGGCTTGTGCATGATAGGGGTTAAGTTGCAGGGCGCGTTCAAAAGCGTCGCGGGCTTCGGTAGGGGGAGAAATGTAGCCCAACAGCACCAGCGCCTCGACATAATTGGGGTCTAGGGCCAAAATTTGCTGCAAAATACCCCGCGCCCCAAACTCATCGCCGCGTTCGGCCGCGCCATAGGCTTGTTGAAAGAGTTGGTCAATCCGCTCAGAATAGTTCATTGCCACAACTGATTGTTTAAAATGCGTCAACCATAATTTGTAAACGATGGTAGCATACTTAAGCAAATATCGCCCATTCATCAATTCATCTATACAAAAGCGTAGGGTTGGCGTGGGGAAGGCATTTGCTATAATGACAAGGGATATTTTGCTATAATACACCCTTGCTCTAACACAACACACGATTTGAAATGAGGTTGGCATGGCGATCAGTCGAGATGATGTGATTTATATTGCAGAATTGGCCAAATTACGGCTTACCGATGCTGAGATTGAGGCTTTTGCAGGGCAGTTATCGTCTATTTTAGACTATGCCCAAGCCCTTAGTACCCTAGACACTGATGCCATTCCACCTACGGCTGCTGTTATTCCACAACAAACCCTTTTGGCCGAGGACGTGCCGCATCAAACCTTAGATCGTGATGTTTTATTACGAAATGCGCCCGACGCTGAGGTTGGCCAGTTCCGCGTTAAAGCCATTCTTGACTAGCGACAATCTTGATGAATTGCTATCACACTGAGGTGTTGAATGAATATTGTCCAATCGGTTGCTGAACGGCTTACGGACAACGTTGCCCGTGCGCTTATCGGCAAACGCCGCGAAATCCGCCTTGTGACACTGGGCCTTATTTGCCAAGGTCACATTTTGTTAGAAGACGTGCCCGGTGTGGGTAAAACCATGATGGCCAAGGCCCTTGCTCGTTCAGTTGGCGCATCTTTTAGCCGCATTCAATTTACGCCCGATATGCTGCCTTCTGATATAACAGGTATCTCGATCTTCAATCAGCGCACCAACGAGTTCGAGTTTCGGCCCGGCCCCATTATGGCCCAAATTGTCTTAACCGATGAAATTAACCGCGCCACACCCAAAACCCAATCGGCGTTATTAGAAACAATGGAAGAGCGCCAAGTGACAGTGGATGGCACGACCTATCCGCTAAAAGAACCGTTTTTGGTGATAGCGACGCAAAACCCCATCGAATATGAAGGCACATTTCCGTTACCAGAAGCCCAGCTTGACCGCTTTATCATTCGTCTAAAATTGGGGTATCCGGGTTTGCAAGAAGAAATTGCAATGCTTGACAGCCAACAATATCAGCACCCCCTCGCCGACCTGCGCCAAGTGGTATCTGCCGATGAGCTTTTGCAAGCACAAGCTGGCATTAAAGAAGTGTATCTGAGCCAAGAGATAAAAGAATATATTGTGAACATTGTAGCCGCTACGCGCCATCATCCTGATGTATATTTGGGGTCTAGCCCGCGTGGGGCTTTGGCGTTGTATCGCATGACA
>CAZLPC010000261.1:0-4991 GCA_964561305.1 uncultured Anaerolineae bacterium | reverse complement strand
CCTACCATGGGTGTATCAACAGGGGTGGGCTTTAAGTCCCCACCCGACACCACATACCAATGCAAATAACCATAAGACTTTAAAAGGTTTGCTACATGAGTAGAATCTTGGTTGCGCCGATTTAGCAAATATGAGTTACTTTCATAAAATAGAATAGGTGCTTGGGATTTTGACAACAAAGCCGCCATGCCTTGAAAAGCCTCTAGTTCATACCCCTCAATATCCATCTTAATCAATGCAATATTATCCATGCTATGTTCTGCTATGTAAGCATCCACTGAAATAACATCGACATCAAATGGCACTTTGCGGTCGGTGCCGCCTATAATGGCCGAGGCAGCTCCCGTGTTGGCATCGGCATGAGGTGAAACATAAAGCGTAATTTTGCCGAGACTATTGCCAACTGCGACCTGATTGGGATGCACATTTTGAACCGAATTTTTTTGCAGCGCAGTCGTTATTTTTTCATAATTAGCGGGGATAGGCTCGAACGAATGAATTTGCCCAGCCTCACCCACAAATTGGCTCATCATTAAGCTATAATAGCCAACGTTGGCCCCAATGTCGAAGGCCACACTACCTGTCGGCAAAAGGCGTTTTAGAATGGCAATTTCATGTGGATCGTATAGCCCTAAATACATTTGGCGCTGCAACAAATCTTGAAAATTGAACACATAATTATAGCGCCCTATTTTGCCTTCAACGGCTCGGTGTTGCGCGCCCACAGTCTTAATTACCCATTCGCTCCATACATAGCGCCCCGGCAACGGCAATCCACAGAGAAACCGTAATAAAACAAGTATTATTTTGGTAAATGACACAGAGAGACTCTCGCTTGCTTATTGAGTAATCATAATGAACCAGCATCACTATACCAAATAATACCCGAAATCAAAAATATATTGACTTCAATCACAGGGATTTGCAAAGCCCTCTTGGTCTTTCGGGCTGGCACACAGGCGCAGCCCAAACCGGCGTGACCCCTAGCGATAGATAATCTCGGTTTCGTGGCGTTGCGTGTGCTGCTCCCAATAGCGCTCGGCGATGAGGTCAGGGTCAAAGTGTGTGCCATAGGCTACATTACCTGCAATGGTGACCGTGCCCACGAAAACGCCTGTCGCTTCCAATTCGCCCGCCAAGCTATAGGCAAGATTGCGAAGGCTGGCCTTGCCCATGGCCAACGACGCATACTGAAAATAAGGGTTTAGGGCCAAGCCACCCCCCGTAAACAAAATCGTGCCAGTATCGGCGGCCTGCATCGCGGGTAAAACAGCTTGCACCGCCACCAACGCCCCCAACGTGTTGACGCGCCACTCGGCTAGTACGCGCTGGGGATCGAGCGCCGAGGGCGGGCCTTCGCTCAACAATGACGCATTATAAATCAGCACATCCACCGCACCCAACTGTGTTTCAATGTCCTGAAAAGCGGCTTGCAAGCTATCTATATCGCCCGCATCGGCAGGAAAAGCATGGGCCGCCAAGCCCGCTTCGCGCAGTTCGGCCACATTAGCCACCAGTTTTTCGGGCGTGCGGGCGATACCAGCAATCACAAAACCTTCTTTGCCAAACCGTCGTGCCACAGCCATGCCTACACCGGGTCCAATGCCTACTACCGCGACTATGTTGCTCATCTGATGCTCCTTTGTGTTGGTCTATTTGAAGCCAGATCATACCATTGACGCTGATGATTTGCACATGGCTGCTTGACCCATTATCCACGCCCTCGGCAACATAACGAGGAATGATCGGGGCGCGTTTTGCTAAAAATGTGTTATCCTTGTGCCAATTGCTATCTAAAAATCTGTGCACCCGACGCACTTTGCCAACAGAAAGACCACGATACTTATGCACACCGATGTTTTTTATGAACAGGTGACCATTGGGGCCAGCTATTCACCAGAATTGCGCCATCTACACTATAGCAAGCTGCATCAAAGCGTCTTAAACGACTATAGTCGGGCGCTGCGCTTCTTGTTTGAAGATGTGGCCGAGTCGCCATCGCCCCACACCACCGACCCCCGCAGCCTGAAGCTGATTGTGGCCCACATAGCCGAGTGGGAACGCTATGTCCAAATGGCCGCCGCCGATGTGCTGGTGGGCCTGCGCCAGCCGCGCTTGGTGCGCCAACTGCATCGCTATTATGACCACGACGGCAATGAACGCAGCTTCAGCACCATAGACGAGTTTAACGCCCATTGCAGCGCCTATTTTGCCGAGTGGGACTGGTTCGACATCCAAAAGTTTGCCCTCGATATGGCCGAAACCACGTTCACGCTGTTCACCACTCCCCACCTGATCACGGCGGCACGCCTAGAAGCCACCGAACCGGCCCAAAAACGCCTGCACAACGGCCAAATGCTGGAAAACCTGACACTGGGGTGGGTGCTGTGGCTGATTGTGCTAGAACACGCCGCCGTCGAACACGCCGCCGAGCTAGAGATCAATCGCTAGCGGGTGTTAGTTAATTGACGGGAACCTATCAGGTTTAATTGAACATTTATCTCCGCCTGCCCACAATCGGCTATACTCATCATAGCTCACAGTTTTGAGTTGTCAGCTAGCGCGGCAAAGCTGACCTACACTGGCAGCCACGTTAATTGAATCTAGTCAACCAGCCGGATACTATCGTCATGCATATTTATTATTGCGACACCTTTGTATTGCCCTTACCGCCCAACCACCGTTTCCCCATGCTCAAATATTCAGTGCTGCGTCAACGGGTGCAAGCCAGCCACTTGTTGCCACCCGACCGCATTATAGAACCCATGGGCGCAACCGATGATCAACTGACGCTGGTACACGATCCGGCGTATTTGGCGCGGGTAAAAGACGGCACGCTCTCGGCGCTAGAGATTCGACGCATCGGCTTTCCGTGGTCAATGGGGATGGTGCAGCGGTCGCGGCGCTCGGTGGGCGGAACCATTGGCGCGGCGCGGTCGGCGTTGGCTTATGGAACGGGGGTTAGCTTGGCGGGCGGCACGCATCATGCTGGCTATGATTATGGCAGTGGGTTTTGCGTGTTTAACGATGTCGTAGTGGCGGCCCGAACCATGCAGCACGAGGGCTTGGCCGGGCGCGTGCTAATTGTGGATGCCGACGTGCATCAGGGCGAAGGAACGGCGGCCCTGTGCGAAGGAGATCCGACCTTGTTTGCTTTTTCGATTCATGCCGAGAAGAACTTCCCCTTTCGCAAATATCCCAGCGACCTCGACATTGGGCTGCCCGACGACACCACCGATGCCGACTATTTGGCCCACTTTGAGCTAGGCTTATTGCAGGCCCTCAGTATGGCCCAAGCCGATTTGGTGTTGTATATTGCAGGGGCCGATCCCTATCGTAAGGATCGGTTGGGGCGCTTGGCCGTCAGCAAAGACGGCTTGGCCCAACGCGACCGCTTGCTCTATCAACATTGCGGCAGCATGGGCCTGCCCGTGGCTACCGTCATGGGCGGTGGCTATGCCCGCGAGCTAGACGACATCGTAGACATTCATTTCAACACCGTTAGGCTGGCGGTGGCCTATGCGGCCCAACGCGCCTAGCGCTGGCGGCCCATCGGCGCACAGCCACTATACCCAAAAACCGCAGGGACAGGCCATTATGAGGGCAACCGGGCGTGGTCGTCCAAAACTTGCCCTGTCCGCTATCCCCTACTGCCTAACCTTGCTGCTACACCGACACCCTTAAAAAGACTTCCCACCGCTTAATATTCTCTTATCTTACAACTTCATTACTCTAATGCTGAATTTATGGTTTTTTAAGTGACGATTCATCTTTGGCTTGCACTATGAAAGCAATAGGCTGTTTCAGTTACCCACCGTTCAATTCATCATAAGGAGAGTATAGACTATGAAAGTGATAGCAGTGTTGTTAACCCTAACCCTCGTTTTGGGTGTGGGCTTGCCCGCCGCCCAACCCCAACGCGCCGAAGCCGGCGCTGGTGGCAGCACCATTGTAGAGCTAGCCATCGCCACTCCCAGCTTGTCCACCCTTGTTAGCTTGGTACTAGCCCCGACCCTGTGGTGCTAAACACCCTCAGTAACCCCGGCGACTACACGGTATTCGCCCCCAATAATGACGCTTTTACGGCCCTGTTGGCCACCCTAACCCCCGATGAGCAAGCCGCTTTGTTGGCCGACGAGAACGGCCAACTGACCAATATTTTGCTCTATCATGTGTTGCCATTTGAAATTTTCTCGACGGGTATCCCCTTGGGCACAACCTTCGTAGATACGTTGTTGCCCGGCGCACAAGTGCGCGTAGAAAACGACGGCACCAATATCTTTGTGAACAATAACCGCGTCATCCTCGCCGATGTGGATGCTACCAATGGCGTGGTGCATGTAGTAGACGGCGTGTTGTTGCCCCTAGAAGTGGCTGTGCCAAACTTGGGCGAAATCGCCATTGGTGCGGGTGCGGCTGTGCCCGCCCTCAATACACCAGCCGGATCGCAGGTGTTTTTGAGCAACGGCGCACCCTTGCAGCTGCCCCAAGATGCCGACGGTAACGGCTTCGACACCTTTATCATTACCGAGTTCCGCACCGTGGCCGATATTGAATATTATGGCATTTTCATCGGTGGCCGCAATTATGTGTATGTGCGTGCCAATCAAGTGACCCGCATCCGCTAGTGATGCTGCCATAGATGATTCTAAAAACGGCAGGCCAGCGTGGCCTGCCGTTTTTTTTAGCACCAGCATCAACCCCGTATGACATCCGTAGCCAAGCCGCGCCCCAAACATGGCCCATGCGTTCGCCAAAATGCGCCCTATTTTGCTATCATGACTATATAAAACATCTTTTTCGATAACAAAGCAAAGGAAAAGCCGATGCGTTATTTATTGTTGGGGTTATGCTGGTGTATAGGATGGGTGCTGGTGGGCGGAGCGTCGCTGGCCCACGCCCAAGATTCGGCCCCCGCAGGCGTGGTGGGTGTGGCTGAAGCGCCCTTGCTGGCCCGCTATCACCCCGATTTTGCTGCGGTGTGCGCCATT
>CAZLPC010000260.1:0-4991 GCA_964561305.1 uncultured Anaerolineae bacterium | reverse complement strand
CCATCAATGTGCCACTCATCATACTGAGGCGAATGTTGGCTTGATCATATTGATCTTGCACACGTTTCACTAGCTTCACGCGCTCTTCAGCATCGGGATCGTTGGGTACAACGCGCAACGATCCTTCATATTTACCCAATGCACCGCCCCAGTCATCGGCTGCCAACAACCGATCCCCATCGGTCAAGAGTTGTCGCGCCAGCACAAGGTCTTGAATTTCCAGTAGGGCTTGTTCGACATCTTTCCAACTACGAATACCGCCACGCTCGGCAATTTCACGGGCCTCGCGATAGAGACGCTCAGCTTCTTCATAGTTGCCAGCCCGTACCAACGAGTTGGCGCGGTTATAGGCTACCCGTGCATCAAACGGAATGCGATGATCGGGTACTACGCCGCGCATTAAATTGTCTTCTGATTTTTGCTTATATTCTTGGGCTTGGGGATGGTTGGGCACAACACCCAGCAGTTGAGCCGCTAAATCTACGGTGCGATCATAGTCTCCTGCATAATAGGTCGAGGCAATCTCATTAAGTAGATCGTCAGCACTTACGCCCGTAGCTTCACTTGGGCGCGGTGTCGGCGCTTGTGGAGCCATAGACGTTGCAGATGTATCATCGCTAAGGACAAAGCCATAGCGGGCCGCCAACCCCTGTACCTTTAGTGTATGTTGTGGACTACGTTGGGCAGCCTGATAGAGCAACTCATGAATTTCGATGTTTTCGGGGTCGAGATCAAGCGCCTCGGCCAAAATATCAATGGCTTCATCAAAATCACGGTCATCACCAGCAATCTCCATCCGGATACGTGCCCGCCGCAACAGTCCGCGGGCTTGGGCAACATCAGGATTATCGCGCTTAGGGGCGCTGCGCTGGGCCAACTGGCTAAAGAGATCGCGGGCTTCGTCTTCAAAAGGGGTGTTTTTGCTTTGGGTTAACAGATTGCGGGCCAATGCTTCCAAATCTGCCATTAAAGTAGCAGATGGACTGGCTGGCAAAACCTCGATTTGTTGACGCAGTTCGTTAAGTGCTTGGCGTAGATCGCTCATCTGACCTTCCCTACGGGATGACACGCATATTCAAATAATCGTTAATGGTTTTCATCAAGCGGCGCAATTCGGTTTCCATATCATCGTTGATCCCATCCATAATAGCAGCATCCATCAAGAGATCACGGGCTTCGCGGGCCAAATCGGCACTCTCGCGCAGTTTGGCTAGACCGTCGCGCACACGGTCGCGGGCCTGAATCAAGGTGGGGTGTGTAACCTGAAAGCGAAACTCCCAACCGAAATGAGTTGCAATTTGTTCTACTTGGTGCAGAAATGCCTCGGCCGTAGCATAGTCTTGGCGTGCGCCGTGTTCTAGCAGCGCAATGATATGTGGACTAAGGTTCTCGCCCGAAAAATCAAGATGGGTGACATCGCTATAACGCGCATCTACCTCTTGTTGGGCGGCAGGCTGTGGACGCAGTTCGCCACGTTGAGGCGACATGCCCGTAAAGATCGGATACAAAATACCCACACATAAATTATGCAAGTCTTTGCGCCGCAGGTTTTCAGAGCCTGCGGCGCTGTTTTCTAGGCGCTTAGAGCTATTCCAATCAATCACGCGCAGCTTTTTGCCGTCCCAATAGACATGTTCTAGCTTATGATCCATATAGAAAATATTGTTCTCGTGGGCTTCTAGCAACAAGTGACCAAACTGCATGGCCAAATGTAGGCCTTCTTCGGTGGGCAAGCGCCGCCGCTGATTGGTGCTGTTGGTCTTCATCAAATAGAGTAAATTTTGTTCGCGGGGCAGATATTCTAGGGCGATATAGGGCCGCCAACCGGCTGCATTGCGTGTGAACAAAGTGTCTTGAAAAGCCCGCCAATCGGTTCGTAGCGATACGATTTCACCATCAGGATACTCATCGATCGCTTGCACATAGCCACAATCATAATAGCGGATGGGCACAGGGTTATGGTCCAACTTGGTCAATAAATCAATCTCGTGTGGAAAGGCTTGGGCTTCCCAGCGCGGGGCTTCATCGCGTACCACATGCTCTGGGCGCATAATTTTAAGCGCCACTTGGCGACCGTCGCGCAAATCGAGCGCCTCAATCACCCGTGCATAATGGCCAAGGGCAAAGGTATCAATGAAGTTGCCAAGCGTATAGATGTCGGTGATAGATGGCAAAATAGTGTTTCCTTTGCAATTTATTGGGCGCTAAAGGTGAATTGTAGATTGCTAATAATCACATACACCCCGCTCCGCGATGTATACAGAACTGGAACCAGCGGCGTTCCCACTGGATAATTAGCCTCAGACTCTCCTAGCAACTGATCACGGATGAACAACGATATAGTGCCATTTTCATTGCGTTCAACACGGATAGTAACGGTAAAGTTTTCATCGGTAAAGCCAGTGCGTTCACGATAGATATCATTTTCGCGGATACCCCACGCGATAGAATTGGGGCGGGGCACACGCACCTCTGCCGAGACCCGTTCGCGGTCAGCATTTTCAACGCCCACGCCAAAATAAATGCCATCGCCAATTCCCCGTGCATCATTAGAGGCGGGTACGGCCAGCGTCATTTCAACTTCAATGCGCTGTAGGCGGCTGGCGGCGTTATCTATGCCATATAACAGCGCAATATCTGACTGCTCGATCTTGACCACCACCGGGCCACTAGGGCCCGTAGATTCAAATGATCCTAACTGCCATGGGCCACCGACTCCCGCAATAAACGTCTCTTGTCCCCAACTATAAATGCCAGCATTGGTCTGATTGAGCAATGCCAGTACATCAATTGTGAGGGAGTCAGTGGTTGCCAGCACACTTTGAGTCGGAATTTGTGGTGGCAAGGTTTGGGTGGGCGTGGGGGTCGGCACATCCTCGGTTGCGGTTAGGGTAAGTGTGGGCTGGGGTGTATCAGTGGGTAGATCGGTGGGCGTAAAAGTCGCTTGGGGTGTGTCGGTGGGGGCTAGTGTTGGCACATCGGTAGGCGAGAGGGTATCAGTCACAGTTGGGCTGATGACTGCTGCTACATTTTGCGACGAGCCGATGCTGGTAGAACGCGCTGTTGATGGTGTGTTGTCATTGTTGCCCAAGCCACCAGCCAACACAAAAGCCAAAATACCCAACAATACAATGACGACCATAGCAATGATGCCATAAGGGATATTAGCCGATGCTTCATCTGTAAAGTCTACGCTGGTTGTGCCGCTTTCATCTACAAAATTAGGCCGATCACTTTCGGTTGCTGCTGCATTGGCTTTTTCGGCCCCGCGTGGGCGACGCTCGCGGGGGGCTTCTGTGGCGCTTGTGGCTGAAGGGCTGGCCGCAGTGGTTGTTGGGGCATGGACATGCCCAACGGGCGATATTGCTGGATCGGGGACATTTTCGGGCAGGTTTTGAATCACCTCGCGCCAAATTTGATACAACCGATAGGTCGGATGCCTATTGATGAACAAATTAGCAAAATGATTTTTGAAGTCGTTTAGTTTTTCGAGCTGGCTTAAATACTCATCGGCATAGCTATTTTTAACGGTGCGGTAGGTCGAAAGCCATTGTTGCAATTGATGAGCATGGCTGGGGCCCAAGTGTTGCTCGGTGGCGGCCACAATAGCAATAAGCGTTTCCTCGATGGTCTCGACTGGGGCGATATAGTGGCCGGGTGCAGGCACTTTGGTGGTGTGCGATATTTCTTCGAGTTTTAGACGCGCCGCTTGTAAATCGGTAGCAGTATCGCGCAAGCGCCGCAATTTGGTACGCAAGCCATCAATATTAAGATTTGGGCCAGATTTTTCGTCATCTAGGCGGGTCAGTGCCACATCAAGCGCTTCGCGGGCGGCTTTAAACTCGCCATCTTCCCAATGCCGCACAGCCACATCTACTTGCCGAATGGCGACTTGGATACTGGGAACCCATTTTTCGGCCAGCGGCCCATTCACCAAAGGGCGCATCCCCAACAAATCGTCTACCGATTCGATGATGTCGAGTGCGGCTTCTACTTCTGTTATTAGAGTTGCGCCAGCAAGTTGCTCATCAAAGGCAACAAAAATGGGGTTAAGGCTGGCATCGGGCAAGGTTTTGTCGGCTGCCGTCCGCCAAAAGCTGGCACTACTCAGATCGCGTTCTTGCACAGCCATCATGCCTTGCAATACATAGTGCAAAAACAAAATTCGCACGCTTACGCTGCTGTGCTGACGAATTTCTTCTAGCAAGTTGCTTGCTAGCGATTGTAGATAGTCGCGCTCGCTTCGCATTTTAGCAGTAAATTGATCGAGCACTTGCTTTTCGGCAGCAGTAAAAAGTGCCACGCCAACTTGTTCGGCGCGACGGGTACGCTCAAAATCGGTGGGGCCGTTGCTCTCTAGCCAATCGGCAGGAATTTTGCTTAAGGCCGAGAGGCGCTTGATAATCTGTGTTTCGCCTTCGCTATTGGCTAGCGAAAATGCGCCCTCAGCTTGATAGCCAGCCTCGCGGAACTTGCCTTGATCCCACAAGTGATAGGCTTCCACCAACTTAGCCGACAGTTCGGTATTGGGCCCCAGTTGCTCTAATTGAGTGGTGGTGCGGACGGCATCGGCCCGACTGCGTGCCCAATTGCCGATTTTGGGATTTAAAGGGGCGATGAGGCGAGCCAAGCGAATTAAGTTGGCTTTGACGATGGTACGCTGGCCGCTGGTAAAGGCATCGCGGGTTTCGTTCCATAGCGCGGCGCTGGTTTGCAATATGCCAATCACTTCTTGCAAACCCGCATCGCTAAGATCATGATTATACGGCGACAAAATGCCCAGCACGCGCCCAAACCAATCGGCCAGATTGCTGCCATCAGCATTAGGGCTAAAGTTTGCTATGGCTTCCATTGCCAGATGAATCTCATCGAAATAGTCACGCAGTTGGTCGAACAATCCTTGCTTTGGATCAAGTTGTTGTGCTGCTGCCAGCGCAGTAACGGCTTGCTCTGGATTGCTATAGGCACTGCCGGATACGTCGGTTAGGTGG
>CAZLPC010000259.1:0-4997 GCA_964561305.1 uncultured Anaerolineae bacterium | reverse complement strand
CATTATTGCCCACCGACTCAGCGCATAGCTGTCAAAATTACCCAAGCGATTGTCCCATATATAAACGCTAATCACATAATCGCCATTGGGCGAATAAACAATGCCAGCATCGCCCACAGCTTCGCCAGCATAGCCAACCTTATGCGCAATTGGCACATCTGCGGGCACGCCCAACTCGATCATGTGATTAAAACTTGTGCCGCTCAAAATTTCGAGGATATAGCCACATTCTTCTTGGATAATTTCGCCCGGAAACACCTGTGCCAAACCTTCCCCCCGCATTGCACAGCTATAGATATCGGCCAAGAAGCCGCCCATATCAGCAGCAGTGGTTTGGTTGCCCTCATCCACCGGAAAAGTAGGCGCGGGTTCTAGGGGAGTTGTGGCAGGACACACAGGTGCGCCAGCGAATTCATAATAATTTGCTGGCAGCGCACCCTCGCCAGCCGGCCCAATAAAGAAGTGCCGATCCACGCGGCTATATTCGGCTCCGGCGCGGCAAAATGTATCGGTTGTTAGGCGCAAACCCGCCAAATCATCGCCATTGCCAGTTGCGTTCATCAAAATATTGGCATCAGCATTTGAGGAGCAAATAACGGCGGCCATCATGCGATAGATGGTGTCGCGGGAAGGAAGCTGATACAAATAGCGGAAAGTGTTGGTAATTACACCAATTTTGGCGGTGCTGGTGGCGCTGTGCAACACATCCGACTGAATACCTGTGCTTGCACCAGTCGCTAAGTCTTCCACATATACAGAAATAACGCTGTTGCTGGTGTTATAAGTCACCGCATACCGATTGAAATAGGACAAAATTGCTTCGCGCAGGGCATCCATGTTTGGCTGTGTATCGTTAACAAAAGGCAATGTGATGGTGCGTCCCACCGTAAAGGGCGAAAACAAGGCGACTTGTAGGCGTTCTTGTAAAATTGCAGTGTCTAGCCTTTGGCCGGGGACACCCATTTGAAAGGTTAGGTTATTGGGATCAAAGCTCATAGTGGCGGGGGCATCATAGCGTGCCGCCAAATCGTCTACATACGCCGCCAATAAATCGGGCGAGTAGTCGGCTGTGATGATGGTCTGAATGATGGAAAATGGCAAGCTGGGGTTAATTTCGTCCCGCAGTACCTCTTCATTAATGGCAAATCCCAAGCTAGCGGGTTCTACCAAGATCACTTCTTCCCCATTCACCAACATAATCGGCTGCTCATACACTTGTTTAACAGCCGCTAAGCGACGCTCTATTTCTTCGGCAGGCACAACCACAAAGCCAGCTTCAAGCTCGCTAAAGACGATCGGTGTGGGCGTGATGGCAACGGGGGTAAATGTCGGCAGTTGCTCACGGGTTGGGTTAGGTGGGCTGGTGGCGGGTGGTAGCGTGCTGTCGTCGGCCTCTGGTGTCACATTTGGATCTGGTGTAGGTGGTGGCAAGGTGGGTGTGGGCAAAGCGGGGGGTATACTAGCCGGATCAATATTTGGTAGGCTTTCTAGCGTGCCACCATTCAAACGCACCACCCCATTAAATATCCATGCGCGTTGATTGGCAGCCGGAAGATACTCAATCAGCACCCATTCAAAATAGCGCCCTAGGGCTGGATAGATGTCGCCGGGCTGAATTTGGCCAATGATATTATCTGGTGCAACAACTGGCGCAGAACGCACATTGGCATCGGGCGATAATGCCTCAATGGTTATGGGAGCAGGCGTGGCTTGGGCAGGCCCGTTTCCCCGCGCTGGCCCACTGGCCATACCCAACAGAATCAACAACAAAAGGCTGCTTAGGCCTATCCATTTATTTTTTGTCATCATCACTTTATGCCCCTATTGGGTTTTTCAATTAAACAGCGCGTTTAAGGAGATCGTTGTATTGAGTGTATTAGAGGTAAAGCTGTCTTCTGGGCCAAAAGCACCCCGATACAGCAAGTCCTCGTCTGGCTCGGGCCGACCCCATACCTCGACCTGACGCACCAATGGATCAATAATCCAATACTCGTTTACCCCAAATTGACGATAGAGTTCAAATTTAACGGTCTTATCTAGCGTCAAGGTAGTGGCCGATAATACCTCAACCACTAAATCGGGCGCACCATGCCAATACCCTTCGATTAACCGACAGCGTTGGCTTTGCGGGTCTACCCAAAACAAATCGGGTTGCAACACTACCGCATTGCTAAGTTGGACGGTAGACGGCAAGGTGCGGATATACTCGGTTTGCCCCTTATGCACAAACAAGGCAAAAATACGATTGACCACCAGTTGATGATCATCTTTGGGGATTTGGCTCACAATCACCTCACCATGAATGAATTCGGTCGGTTGGCTAATGTCTGGCAGTTGGCGATAATCGGCAGCAACAAACGGGGTTTTTTCACTCATGAAGCAGCATTTGCTCCCACACAGCTAGGCTAACGTCAAAATAGATTGTAGCGGTATCTTTGCCCCTAAGACAAATGGTTTAAAGTCAATATTGGGTTCAAATACCCAAAAAATACGAAAAACATCGGCTTGGTGTCATAAAGAATCAAAATACCGCTACCCTAGCTTAACACAAACGCCCGCCTTATTCAGTAGGCGGGCGGCTGTTTTTTACCCATTGGCGGTTGATGAAATCGCCCACAATATGGGTCATAAGCTCTACTTCAACTAAAAATGAATCGTGTCCAAAGTGAGAATTGACATGGTGATAGTCTACGGTTCTCTTTAAATCAAGCAAAATCCTTACCAACTCAAGACCTTGCCCAACTGTATAGAGCCAATCGGTAGTGAAGCTGACCACCAAAAAGTTACAACGAGTCTGGTCTAGGGCTTGATGGGCCGAGTGATAGCCATCGGCAATGTTAAACAAGTCAATTGCTTTGGTGATGTAGAGATAGCTGTTGGCATCGAAGCGATTAACGAACTTTTCACCCTGATGATGCAGATAACTTTCTACGGTGAAGTCGGGGCTGTCGAAGCTGGGTAATTTTTTGGTGGTATCTTGCCACGAGCGCCCAAACTTTTCATCCATCGAAAGTTCTGACATATAGGTGATATGCGCCACCATGCGGGCCACCGAAAGGCCCGCGTGGGGCTTGGGACGGTGTGGGGCATAATAATCGCCGTTGTTCCAATTGGGATCAGCATAAATGGCTTGGCGGCCCACCTCGTTAAAGGCGATTTGTTGGGCCGATGAGTGCGGTGTACTCGCCAAAAAGATACACGCCTGTACCATATCAGGATAATCTACCGCCCACTGAAGCGCCTGCATTCCGCCCATGCTGCCGCCGACCACGCCCAAAATTTGGTTTACACCCAAATAGTCTAGCAAGTGTTTTTGGGCCCGCACCATGTCTTGCACGGTCACAATCGGAAAGCGCAACGCATAAGGCTTGCCATCGGGGGCGATAGACTTGGGGCCGGTGCTGCCCTGACACCCGCCAATGACATTCGAGCAGATGACAAAAAAGCGATTGGTATCAAACATTTTGTTTGGCCCAACCGCTTCATCCCACCAGCCCGGCTTTTCGTCGGGGTCTTGGGTATAGTAGCCAGCTACGTGTGAATCGCCCGATAAGGCATGACAGATTAAAATTGCATTGGTACCCTCAGCATTTAGCACACCATAGGTTTCATAGGCAATCGTAAACTTCTCTAAGGGTTGGCCACAATTAAGAGGCAAAGGAAAATCGAAATGCGCGTATTGGCGCTCGACAATGCCGACTGAATTGGGATCATCAAAACTTCTTGTGTATGTTTCGGTCACAATGGTCATGCTCGTTCCTAAAGATTGTATGTAATACGGTAGAGAGGCAGCCACTGGCTACCTCTCTGAAGATACAATTTAGGGGTTAAAAACTAAGCAGGTTGCCCCACAGCCACTTTCAAGGCTTGCTCTAGGTCAAAGATGATGTCATCAATATCTTCGATACCCACTGAGAGACGAACATAGTCATCTGTGACACCACTGGCAGCTTGTTCGGCAGGAGTCAATTGTTGATGGGTAGTGGTGGCGGGATGAATCGCCAACGACCGCGCATCGCCAACATTGGCCAAATGCGAGAACAAGTTCAGGCCATCAATGAAAGCCCGGCCAGCATCGCGGCCACCTTTGATACCAAAGCCCAACACTGCGCCCGCACCCTTGGGCAAGTATTTTTGGGCCAATTGATAGCTGGGGTGGCTGGGTAAACCGGGATAGTTGATCCAATCTACGGCGGGGTGCGCTTCCAAAAATTGGGCCACGGCCAAAGCGTTGTCTACATGGCGTTGCACACGCAAAGCCAAGGTCTCTAGGCCGATGATATTCAAGAAGCTATTAAAGGGTGCTTGGGCAGGGCCAAAGTCGCGCAGACCCACCACACGGGCACGGCCAATAAAGGCGGCTGCGCCCAATACATCGGCCAACACCGCACCATGATAGGCAGGTTCTGGCTCGACAATGCCGGGATGACGACCACTGGCTTTCCAGTCAAAGTTGCCACCGTCTACAATCACGCCACCAATGCTGAGGCCGTGGCCACCAATCCATTTGGTGGTGCTATGAATGACGATATTGATGCCATATTGAATGGGGTTCACTAAATAGGGTGTGCCAAAGGTGTTGTCTACGGCAACGGGTACGCCATGTTTGCGGCCCAAAGCAGCAAAGGCTTCAAAATCAGGAATTTCGAGTTTGGGGTTGCCGATGGTTTCTAGATAAATGAGTTTGGTGCGGTCGTTGATGAGCGCCTCATAGTCGGCGGGGTTGTTGCCTTCTACAAAGTGCGTTTTAATGCCCAGACGCTCTAGGCTATAGGCCAGCAAGGTATAGGTGCCGCCATACAGCGCTTGCGAAGCGACGATCTCATCCCCAGCATTACACAACGTCAAGATTGCGAGCGTTTCGGCTGCTTGGCCCGAAGCCGTCGCCAAAGCTGCAATACCACCTTCCAGCGCTGCAATACGTTGCTCGAACACATCGGTGGTCGGGTTCATGATGCGGGTATAGATGTTGCCCGGTTCTTGCAGGGCAAACAACG
>CAZLPC010000258.1:1342-5002 GCA_964561305.1 uncultured Anaerolineae bacterium | reverse complement strand
GGGCGGCGTGTTGGGGCTGAACATATAGTTCAAGATGTTAGCCATCGTGTCTTCGCCCCAAAAATACTTGTCTACAATGTCGTCCATCCCAAAGTTCCAGAGACTGGCTTTGCACAACACCATACGCTGGAAACCCTGCGACGGCATGGGGAACAAGTTAAAAGCCGAAAACAACAGCGTCCCAAGCCGCGCTTGCCACACCGCCGGGCGTTGGGCAGACCAGCTTTTCAGCGCGGCATATTCGGTCTCGTAGGCAGCTTGTTGGGCGGCATGTTCGGCCAGCGCCACATCCAGCATCACCTGCGAGTTAATATTGGGCACATAGTAGATGCTTTTGCCGATCCAATGAATACGATCAACTCGCAGGGCGAATAATTCGCGCTGGTGGCGTTTCTCGACAATGGGCGCAATCTCTAGACGATGATGCGAGAGCAAGAAGTGTAGATACTGGTCTATGTCGTCCCACACCATCCATTTGTCGGCGCGGATGCCATTGGCGGCTTGTTCTTCTAGATAGGTACGGCCAAAAGTTTCGGCGCGTTGAAGAATGTCTTCGTGGGCGTTTAGCTGGGCCGCCCGATAGAAGTTGATAGTGTGGCTTAGCGACGCATCTAACTCGCCGGGGTAGCAGAAAAAGCGTTGCTGGCGGCTGTCATAGAAATTTTGAAACACTTCCGCCGAGACCGGCCGGTGCGACAAGCGCGACAACTGGAAAAACATGCTGGTGTCATCAATATCGGCCACTTGAATATAACGCGAGTATCCCACACCATGTGGCAAAATGTGTTCGGCCACATAGTCGAGATAAGCGTTAATTTCATCCTCAAAATAGTGTTCAATCCCCAACTCGAAGATATTGTTCAGCATCCATAAGCGCTGAAAAATATCTATCGGATAGAGCGCGGGCACAAAGTCGCCAAATTGGTCTAGCAACCCCTCAATATAGTCTAGGCAGGCCGGGTCGCCCGTTTGCATATAGATGTATGCTGTAGAAGCTGGTGAATTGAGGAACGAGCCGTTTCGGCCTTGCAAGTGCAACACCCGATGGGCATCTAGCAAACCGTCCAGCCCTTCTAGGCTGTGCAGCAGCGTAGTGGGAACTTTATAGAGCACCTCTAGCGGAATTTTGCTGAGTTTGCGGGCACGGTCGGCTTGTACTTTTTGCAACACCGGATGATTGTATGGCAAATCAAGCTCTAGGCGTTGAGCGGTTTCTAATAAGCCCGTAAAACTGACTTCAAAGCCTACGGTGGCGTATCGTTCGGATTCGATTTTGTCGAGATTGGCGCGAATAAAGGCCTCGCCACGCGCAACTTGCTCTGGCGCTCGGTTCCATAGCGTCAAAGCAATAATGGCACTAAGCGTACACACCAATTGATCATGGTAGTAATGTAGTTGGCTGCTACCCCACGCACCATTGGCGTGTTGGTTGGCTACTAGCCATTGCAACGTCTGTGGAAACATCGGCTGGTTGTTATCGTCGGAAATGCGGGCGATCCACGCAGTATCATAGGCTGATGCCAAGATGATGCCGTCAGTGCGATCAGAGAGTAATGCTTTGGCAGCGATGATCGTTAGTTCTAGGTCGTGCCATGTGGTGGATGGCATAAGTTGTTACCAAGCTCCTTATTTACTCTTTTCACAACCAGAACTTAGCATACCATAGATTTAGAATAAATTTACGTTTGTATCTTCATACGGGTGCACTTTTCAGAAACTTTAATAATCGGATGAATGATTCTATTAGCGTTTAAATGACATTCTTGTGTTTAGATATAATTCGGGTTAAAAAAAGAGGGTGGGTACACTTAAATCGGTCGGCAAGCCAACCCTCAGCGTTCTAAAAGTTGCTCAATCCATCTACCAAAGTGCCCACAGCGTGCCCGCAAAGTATCTAGGCCGATTGCAGCCGCCAGCAAAGCCCCATCTTGTGCTTTGTCATACCCCTTAACGGCATCCAATAATCGCTTAGACGGTGGCATTTGATCATTAATTTCTTCAGGGAAATGTGTGACCGCTAGCTGATCTCAGTATCATAGAGGGTCTTAAATCCTTTAATGTGTAGTTGATTGACGGCGCTGGGGTGTAAAATGGTCATGGATCAAGATCTCCTGTGCGAGACGGGGGTGGTGTGCCGCCAACCAGCAGCAGCAACACCTCCCCATTATAGCACCCTACTCGCTTTCGCGCAGGCCCAGCTTGCGACACAAGCGGGCCAGTGTTTGCTGCTCGTCGGGGCTTAAAATGTTGATGTCTTGTACGATGCCTGCCACATGATTATCCATGATTGAGGCCACCAGATCGCGGCCCGCATCGGTCAGGCTTACTTCAATAAAACGGCGGTCGTCTGTGCCGCGTACGCGCACCACCAAGTTACGTTTTTCGAGGTTGTTGATCACGAGGGTGATATTGCCAGTGCTTTTAAGCACTTTTTTGGCGATGTCTTTTTGCACCAATGGCCCCAGATGATAAATGGACTCTAATACCCCAAATTGACTAAGCGTCAGATCATAGCGGGCCAAATGACGGTTAACCCGCACCGCGACCGCTTCTGAGGCCCGCACCAGCTTAATATAGACATCTAGGGCCAGTTTTTCTTGTTCTGTTCCGTTATAATGCGTTGGCATGGTCGTCTAGTTCCTGTTTAATTGCGCTATGGTTGATAGATGAATGGCGACGTTTTGGCTTGCCATTGCTCAACGACGGATTTTAGTAGTGCAAGACTGAGTCGAGATAGAGAACCACCCGTGTCGAGTTTAAAAATTGTTGCGTGTTATGCAAACCTTATTTAACGTGAAAAGATCATAACTGAAATTGTCGTGTGGGCCAATAGGATTTGAATAATTTTTCACAGACATTAAGCTAACGTTATCCATTCGCATCGAAAAGAGGGAACTTCTATGAACACTGTATTGGTTGAAAAGCGTGGACACATCACAATTGTTACGCTAAACCGTCCCGAAAAACGCAACGCCATCAACATCGAAACCGCCACCCAGTTGCGCGAGGCATGGCTGGGCTTTGAAACCGACGACAACGCCCGCGTGGGCATTTTAACGGGCGGCGACAGCGTGTTTTCGGCAGGTGGCGACCTGCAAGACACCGCCGCCCTGATGGGCCGCGCCCTTTCTGAAGAAGGGCCGCTGGGCGTGGGGCGCATGACCCTTAGCAAGCCGACCATTGCTGCCGTTTCTGGCTATGCCGTGGCGGGTGGCTTTGAGTTGGCGCTGTGGTGCGACCTCTGCATTGCCGATGAAACCGCTATTTTTGGCTTTTTCGAGCGCCGCTTTGGGATGCCCCTGCTTAATGGCGGCTCTAAGCGCCTCTCTGAAATTGTGGGCTTGCGGCGGGCCCTCGACATCATCCTTACCGGACGGCCCGTTAATGCCGCCGAAGCCGCCACTATCGGCTTGGCCAACGACGTTGTGCCGCCCGGCCAAGCGCTTGCCCGCGCCCTAGAACTGGCCGAGGTGCTGGCTGGCTTTCCGCACCAGTTTTGCCTCCGCAATGATCGGCGCATGGTCTATGACAATATGCACCTTGATCTTGATGCGGCGCTGATTCATGAGGCCCGCCTTGCCAAAGAAACCATCGAAAGCGGCGAACCCTTTAGCGGATCATCAGCTTTTCAAAAAGGACAAGGTCGCAGTGGCGAAGCCG
>CAZLPC010000258.1:0-1332 GCA_964561305.1 uncultured Anaerolineae bacterium | reverse complement strand
ACAGCACGATAACGAGGCCTAGCTAAAAGAGTCCGCATGTGGCGCTGGCTGGCTAGAGGCTCATCAGCCGCGCCATTTTGTAGCGGCAGTATACATCCTGCCTGCCAAACCTTTTACCCGCGCAAGATTTATCCGCTATTTATTGAGACGCAGCAAGCAGGCTACTGCTCAAAAAAGTTTCTGAATAGGATCAAGTCGTTTTCAATGTATGG
Organism: uncultured Anaerolineae bacterium; assembly: GCA_964561305.1. GTDB lineage: Bacteria > Chloroflexota > Anaerolineae > Aggregatilineales > J027 > J027. The sequence goes on along the minus strand of CAZLPC010000258.1, from coordinate 1,120 downwards.
TGCAAATTACTCACGAAAACGAGCATTTTGGCTAGTGAGATTGATTTTTCTGCACAAATTGGCCGTTTTTTCATATTCTCCTTATTTACACCACGCCACAACACGATAAACTATCATTGGTGCGATAACCACTGTGTACCAATTGCACGTACCCTAAATAAGGAGTGAATTTCTGTGAGACCATTAACCAACAAATTGATGGTGTTGCTGACAATTGTGGCTTTGCTCGTTAGCATGGCCCCAATGGCGATGGCCCAAGACAGCGCAACTGCGACTGTGACCGTCGTCCACAACATCGAAACTGTCCCCCCCGTAGATGTGTATGCCAATGAAGTCGCCAATGGCACCGCCGTTGTTACGGCCCTAGACTTTGGCGAGTCCATTACCCTAGAAGTGCCCGCCGGCGATTATATCTTTTTTGTGACCCCTGCCGGCGCTTTGGCCCCCATTTTGATTGAAGGGGCTTTCTCGCTAGAAGCAGGCGAATCGTATACGGTTGAAGCTACCCTAGATGACGATGGCAACCCCGCTTTGGTCGCGGTTCTGCCGGGTGAAGAACCCACTGCCGAACCCACCGAAGCCGCCACTGAAGAACCTGCTGCCGAACCGGGCAACATCCGCGAAGTAGCCGATGCTGCTGGCGACTTGGGCTTCTTGGGCACTGCCGTAGACACCTTTGGCGTGGGCGACATCTTGACCCAAGAGGGGCCCATCACCATCTTTGCCCCCACCGACCCTGCCTTTGAGGCCAACCTCACCGCCCTCCTAGAGTTGGCCAATACACCTCAAATCGGCATCCAAACCTTGCGCTATCATATTGTCGAAGGCATCTATAGTGCCGAAGACATCATCGCCTTGGCTGAAGAGGGTGGCACACTCACTTCAAGCACCCTCGATGAATATGTCCTTAACTTCTCGTTAGTGGATGGCAACGTGCTGATCAACGGCGTGGCCACCATCATCGAGACCGACATCGCCGCCAGCAATGGTGTCATTCACAAGATTGATACGGTGTTGTTGTTGCCCGCCGACGAAGAACCCGTAGCCGAAGCCACCGCCGAAGCCACCGAAGTCATGGCCGAAATGACCCCCGAAGCCACCGAAGTCATGGCCGAAATGA